>JAIOQJ010000386.1 GCA_021413475.1 Planctomycetota bacterium
ATAACGGACCACTCCAATGGCTTCCGAATTCATCGAAACCGTGACGGGAACACTCTCAGTTCCCATCTTCAGCCGCACCGGCCAGCAGGTCGGAACTGTTGATGTTGACGCCAACGAATTTGGCGGCAAGATCAGCCCTCGGCTGATGCACGAAGCCGTGCTGATGTACCAGGCCAATGCTCGGGCAGGTACGCATTCGACCCTTCGCCGCGGCGAAGTCGCCGGCAGCACGAAGAAGATCTTCAAGCAAAAGGGCACCGGCAACGCCCGAGCTGGCACCAAGCGGACCAACAAGCGTCGCGGTGGTGGTACCGCCAAGGGTCCGAAGCCACGCGACTACAGCTACAGCTTGCCGCGCCGTGCCGTTCGTGCGGCAACCCGCATGGCCATCTTGAGCAAGATCAAGGATAACCAAGCCATCGTGATTGACGACTTTGGTCTTGGCGCGATCAAGACCAAGGAAGTCGCGGGCATGCTCAACGCCTTGAAGCTCAAGGGTGTCACCTGTCTGATCGGAACCGAGAATCTCGATCCGATCATCTACAAGTCGGCACGGAACATTGAAGGCGTTAAGGTCCTGCCGGCCGGTGAGTTCAATACCTATATCGTCCTGCGGCAAAAACGACTGGTGCTGACCAAGGCCGCTCTTGAGTCGCTCCGCAAACCCAAGGCGTGATTTTTCTGACTGGCCGCGAGCCACTGGCAAGCGCGGAGATTGAACCATGCAAACACGACCGCGTCCGAAAAAATACATTCGTTATAACCGCAAGGCACGGCCTGTCGTTGAAGGCAAGCCGAATCTTGAGCTGCGTCCGTATCAGGTGCTCATTCGCCCGCTCGTCACCGAGAAGGGGACGCACGAGAGCCTGCATCACAACGCTTACACGTTCCGGGTGAATCCGAACGCGACCAAGCTCGATATCAAAAATGCCGTGCAGGAATTGTTCAACGTCCGCGTGCTGGACGTCCGCACTCAAATCCGGCATGGCAAAAAACGCCGTTACAGAACCCGCATGGGCGAAATGAGCGACTGGAAGCGGGCCGTCGTCAAGCTTCATGATGAAGACAAGATCGAGTTCTTCTAACGGATAGCGGGTTTCGTAGCCGAATTCGCAAGAATTCGGGACTCTGAAATTCGAAGACCCGAATTCTTGCGAATTCGGCTACTGATTGCGGCGATTTACTGATTACCGACCACTGACCACTGGCATCATATGGGTATCCGCCAATACAAACCGACTTCCGCGGGCCGCCGTGCGGGATCCGTCAGCGACTTCGCTGAATGCACGTTCCCGAAAGTGAACGCCCCCGAAAAGTCGTTGCTGGTGCCGCGTAAGAAGCGTGGCGGCCGCAACAATCAGGGCGTCGTGACGGTTCGCTTTCGTGGCGGCGGTCACAAGCAGATGTATCGCTTGGTTGACTTCAAACGCCGCAAGGATGGCGTGGCCTCCAAGGTGGTTTCGGTCGAATACGATCCGAACCGTTCGGCCCGTATTGCCCTGATTCAGTACACGGATGGCGAAAAGGCTTACATCCTCGCTCCGCTCGGCCTCAAAGCCGGCGATAACATTATGAGCGGTGCCGAGGCGGAGCCTCGAATCGGCAATTGCTTGCCTTTGAGCCGGATTCCGCTCGGTCTGACGATTCATAATGTTGAGCTTCAACCTGGCCGCGGCGGACAGATTTGCCGCTCCGCTGGTTGCAGTGCGACACTGACGAACCGCGAAGGCGAGTGGGCGCAGATCACGTTGCCGTCGGGCGAAGTTCGCCGCATCTCGGCCCGATGCCGGGCGTCGATCGGCTCGATGAGCAATCCCGACCACATGAACATCAGCCTCGGCAAGGCAGGCCGCAAACGCTGGATGGGCCGCAAGCCGCATCAACGCGGTACTTCGCAGAACCCCGTCGATCATCCGATGGGTGGTGGTGAAGGTCGCAGTAAGGGCGGACGGCATCCGTGTTCGCCGCGCGGTGTTCTCGCCAAGGGCGGCAAGACGCGGAAGAAGCGTAAGCCGTCGGGCAAGTCGATCGTTCGTCGCCGCAAACCCGGCCCGCACTATACGACCATCTAAGATTTGTTGAGCTGGCCCACGGGGGTACACCCGTGGGCTTGCCATTGGATTTCGAGCTACATAGCTTTATCTGCTCCCGAAAATTCTGGGGGCGGATGGGGAGTTTACGCGATGAGTCGTTCGAAAAAGAAGGGGCCGTACTTCGATCCGAAGTTGCTGGCCAAGATCGAAAAGACGGGCGGCCGCGAGCCGATCAAGACTTGGTCGCGCGACTGCACGATCATCCCCGACTTCGTGGGTGCGACCTTCCTCGTTCACAACGGCAAACAGTTCACGAAGGTATTTGTTACGGAAGACATGGTCGGGCACAAGCTTGGCGAGTTTTCGCCGACGCGAATTTTCAAGGGCCACAGCGGCGGCAAGGCCAAGGCCGCCGCGGCTTCGCCGGCGAAGTGATGACGGAATGTAGCGAGTTGCGATCAACTAACACTCAGTGATGACATGGAATACAAAGCTACTCATCGTTACGCGGACATGACCGCCCGGAAGATCCGGCCGTTCGCACAGCTCATTCGCGGGAAATCGCTGGATGAAGCGTTGCAACTGCTGAAGTTCGCTCCGAATCGCGGCGCTCGGCTGGTCGAAAAGGTCCTGCTCAGCGCACGCGGCAACGCGCTCGATAAGGGCGCTCGCGATGTCGAGGACTTGATCGTCAAGGAATCGTGCATCGACGACGGCCCTATGTTCAAGCGTATCATGCCCCGCGCCCGTGGCACCGCCTATTCGATTCTTCGCCGGATGGCGCATGTGCGCATCACTCTGGCGGAAGAAGAAGGCTCGGAGCTGAACACGACCCCCGCTCCGACTGGCCTGAATCCGAACCCGCCGCAACCCGCCCTGCCGACCGCTCCCGCTCTTCAGCCCGAGCCGGTGAACCCGACTCAGCCTTGATTTTGAATTTCGACTGAACGCTCGCGGGTGGCACACCGCGAGTTCGAGAGGATATTGCTCATGGGCCAGAAAATTCGTCCCACAGGGTTTCGCACCGGCATTATGGTCGGCTGGGCATCCCAGTGGTACGCCAACAAAAAAGACTTTTCCGATCTCCTCGTTGAGGATTTCCGGATTCGCGCGTTCGTCGAGAAGTTCTTGACGCGCCGCGGCAGCGGCAACCGGGAGCAGCGCCCCGGGATCTCGAAGATCCGCATCGACCGGACGCGTGAGAAGGTTGTGATTTCGATTTACTCCGCCAAGCCCGGTGTCATCATCGGCAAGAAGGGCGAGAACATCGACAAGCTGACGAAGGCCCTCGAAGACTTGACGCATCGCCATATCGAGGTCAAGACGGTCGAAGTGAATCGGCCGGAGACGGATGCTCAGTTGATTTCGGAGGAAATCGCCGAGCAACTGGAGAAACGAGCCAGCTTCCGCCGCACGATGAAGCAGGCTATTCAGAAGTCGATGGAAGCGGGAGCACGCGGCATCAAGCTGCAATTGGCCGGCCGCCTCGGCGGTTCGGAAATGGCCCGCTGCGAAAAAGCGATGGATGGCAGCATTCCCCTGTCCACCCTGCGAACGCGTGTCGAATACGGGTTCACGGAAGCTTCGACCGCCCAGGGGAATATTGGGATCAAGGTCTGGATCAACAACGGCGACTATTTGACTGAGGAGACGACCGATGCCGCAAATGCCCAAGCGCGTCAAGTACCGCAAAAGCCAGCGCGGACGCGTAAGAGGTAATGCTTGCCGCGGCAACACCGTTGCCCACGGCGAGTTCGGCTTGCAATCCCTGGAAGGGGGCTGGCTCTCGGCGGAAGCGCTCGAGGCCGGTCGCGTGACCGTTGCCCAGTTCCTGCGTGGAGAAGGCCGGCTTTATATCCGCGTCTTCCCGCACAAGTCGGTGACATCCATCCCGGCCGAGACCCGCATGGGTAAAGGCAAGGGCGAACCGGAATTCTGGGCCGCGGTGATCAAGCCGGGCATGATCCTGTTCGAAATTGGTGGATTGCCCGAAGCCTCGGCACGAGATTGCCTGGCCCGGGTTGCGTACAAGATGCCGTTTAATTGCCGCTTCGTGAAGCGCATTTAATCATTCCCCGAACTCCCTGGAGTTCGGGTTCGGAGATGGAATCATGAAGGGCGCGAAGATGTCCGACTATCGCGGAATGGGCGATGAACAGCTCGAGCTGTCGCTCCGCGATTTCGAAAAGGACCTTTTCAAATTGCGTTTCCAGTCGGCCACGGACCGCCTTGAGACGCCGAGCGAGATTCGCAAAGCGAAGCGCGAGATCGCGCGAATCAAGACCTTGCAGCGTCAACGCGAGATCTCGAAGGAGACGGCAGTCAATGGCTGAGAATACCCCGACGACTCCCCCTGCTCCCACTCCCGTGGTTCGCAAAGTGCGCCGCTCTCTCACGGGTGTCGTCACGAGCGACAAGATGGACAAGACGCGACGGGTGGAAATCCAGCGCCTCGTCAAGC
>JAIOQJ010000387.1 GCA_021413475.1 Planctomycetota bacterium
GAGAAATACCTCGAACAGCCCCGGCACATCGAAGTGCAAATTCTGGCCGATCAGCACGGCGAGGTCGTTCATCTCTACGAGCGAGATTGCTCGCTGCAACGCCGGCATCAGAAACTGGTTGAAGAATCACCGGCCCCGAATTTGCCCCGAAAAGTTCGCGATCATATTTGCGACTCCGCGGTTCGACTCGTCAAATCAGCGGGCTACCACAGTGCCGGCACGTGCGAGTTTCTCGTCGATAAAGATTTCAATTTCTACTTCATCGAAGTGAACGCGCGCATTCAGGTCGAGCACCCCGTTTCGGAGTTGGTGACTGGAATCGATCTGGTCCGTGAACAAATTCGGGTTGCGGCCGGTGAAAAGCTTCGCTTCAAGCAGAAAGACATTGTCCATCGCGGCTGCGCCATCGAATGCCGAATTAACGCGGAGGATCCTGCTGAGAATTTTCGACCTTCACCGGGGACAATCACGAAATGGCAGCCTCCCGGCGGTCCCGGCATCCGCCTCGACACGCACGTCTGCCAAGGGTACCGCGTACCGCCCAACTACGATTCCCTGGTGGCTAAGCTGCTTGTGTATCAGCCGACTCGCGAGGAAGCGATCAAGGTCATGCGACGCGCGTTGAAAGAGTTCGTCGTCGAAGGGATAAAGACGACGATTCCCATTCATCAGAAGATTTTCAATACGGCCGCCTTCGTCGAAGGCCACGTTGATACCACCTTCATCGAACGCACTTTTTTGACGGGCGGCGAAGGGCGTTGAGCGGTTTTCGCGAAGTTCTCGAATCCCTCAACGCAAAATGGGACACCTGGGTGTTGCAAAATGGAATCGCGGTGCCTAGTTCTTCGCAAATCCGTCCGGAAAATTGACATCTTACCCAGACTACCAAACGATTTAACTATCGATTCTTGAAACACTTAATATCGATCTTTAGCCAAATTCGAACAATTTTTTCGATTGGCATTGGCCTTGCTATTCTTTCAAGTGTGATCGCGGAAGCGAGTCCCGTGATCACAAAACCTTGGTGAAAGCCAATGTCTTTTCCAACCACAAGGGCACGGGAATAGAGCGGATGCGAGTCCCGCTCCGAATCCCGTGCCCTCACCTCCTTCATGGCTCCTTTAAGTAGTCCGGTTGCTCCGCAACCGGTCCCAGTTGCCACCAAAACCACATCGAATTTCGAGCCCTCGCCTTGTTATTGGCTCTTTTCGTAGTCCGGTTGCTCCGCAACCGGTCCCAATTTGTTGAATCCAGTGCCTTCCCCCCCAATTTATGGGTCATACTGAAAACCGGTTGCGGATCAACCGGACTACTTGATCTGCCTCAACGCCCTCGAGTCGGTAGCCAGAGCGTGTCATGAATTGAGGGAACGAGTGGATTGAGATCGTCCGGTGACTTGTTTTCGACATGACCGTCATAATACAGGACATTCAAGCGTGTTCTGTGCCGCGGAGCGCACAACTGTGTCCAATTGAATCGATCGGCTCCCGCACCAACCACGTCCGCCGTATTTTTCAGGAATTCGACCAGTAAGACCTTACCACTGTCGCCAAAAGCAAACTGATGCGCCGACGCGTTGATCCCATAGCTGCACGTGGCCGCGGATACCATCGTCGATTGACCATGGAGAAAATTGGTCAAAATCACATTCTGGGAGTCATCAAGCAGATCGAAGGTTTGGCCCGCGAAATTGGCGGTCCCGCCACCGTCGGCGAGAGCGTATGTCATCTTGATCAATCCACCGCCTTGCGGTTCGAGAAGGACCACCAAATCATCGTAATCATTGTTTGCCGTGGGAGTTGTTTCGAACTCCAGAACGTAGCTGCCGGGTGTTGTGGTCGGCACTCGCGTACTCGCACGGCAACGAGTTCCGGTTGTCCCAATCGGGATCAGGTTCGAGTTACCGAGATCCGCATAGGTTGCCCCATTCACGCGAAGAAATGCGGGTGTCGCTCCGTTGCCAGCGACGGCGGCCTTGCGATTGTCCTCGGAACAGAGATAGATCGCCCCTACTTTCTCCAAAAATGGGCTGAGATCCATCATCCAGGAGGTCGTGTTGAAAATGGCGGGATTGCTGGTCCGTTCATGATGGAACGCCACCCCGATATTACGCATATTGCTGAGGCATTTCATCCGGCTGGCGGCCGAACGAGCCGATTGGATGGCCGACAGCAACAAGCCGATCAAAATGGCGATGATGGCAATGACAACCAGCAATTCGATCAACGAAAACGCACGTCGTACCTGCCCACGGCGAGTCCCAACCATGAGACCGATCCTTTCCCGCTAAGAAGTGCGTTAGCGGTCGAGAGCGAAAGGGTTAGATCAATCGGTGTTTGAGAGTCTAGCAGGCTCAATTCTCGAAGTAAACAAAATGATTCGCAAAAGAGCTTCCTATTGCTCGGAACGTGGGTTTCGGGTAATTCAGGGGGATAGTCGGATTCCCTGACGGAGACCCATGGATGGCCCTCCTTGAAGTTAATGGCCTGGTGAAGGTATACGGACGCCGTACCGTGGTCGATGGCGTGTCGTTTGAAGTCAACGCCGGCGAGGTCGTCGGCCTGCTCGGGCCAAACGGGGCGGGCAAGACCACCAGTTTCCGCATGACCACGGGCCAAATTGCGCCCAATGATGGGCAAGTGACGTTTAACGGCCAAAGCGTCACACACCTACCGATGTACAAGCGGGCCCGTTTGGGCATGGGGTATCTCACCCAGGAAGCGAGCATCTTCCGTCGGCTCACGGTCGAAAAAAATCTGCTCGCTATCCTCGAAGTGCTGCCGCGTAGCCGGAAGCTCGGCCGCAAGCTGACCTCGAGCGAGCGCTGGCAACGCACGAACGAAGCCCTCGAACTCTTTCACCTCACCCATATCCGCAAGAATCTGGCCTCCCGTGCCTCGGGCGGTGAACGCCGCCGGCTCGAAATCGCTCGTTGCCTGGTTTGCGAGCCGCTCTTGATTCTGCTCGATGAACCGTTCGCGGCGGTCGATCCCAAAACGACCGAGGACATCCGCGCCAACATCCGCGGCCTCGCCCAGCAAGGGATCGGCATTCTGCTCACCGATCACAATGTCCGTGAAGTGCTCAAAATCACTGATCGCAGCTACCTGATCAAAGATGGCAAAGTCGTGACGGCCGGCACGCCCCAGCAACTGATCAACGACCCGATTGCCATCAACGAATACCTGGGAACCACGTTCACCGATAATACCTTTGGCGTGCAATCGGCCGCTCCGACACCCGCTCACATTCCGATGGCCACGCCGGTGACCGGAAACTACGGAACCGAGCAACTCATCGAACAATCGCTGATTCACAAGGCGGTCGAGATGCTCCGGCACAACGACAAATTACGGCTGGCGACTGAGGAACTGCTCAAACGCGGCAAGGCAGCCGTTCCCAGCTTGCTCGACGCCCTGGAGCGTCGTGAGCTCGACCTGCGTGTTCGGGCCTGTGAAGTCCTCAAACACATCCTCGGGCCGATCGAATTCGATCCGTACGCTCCCGAGGAGACACGCAAACAACAAGTCAACGCCCTTCGCGGGCGCTGGCAAGCCAGTCGGGCCGCGTGAGAGGCCTCTTTCCATCCCGAACGAAATCGCCTACCTCATTCAGGTAGGCTTTTTTCGTGATGGACCCAAGGAACGCACCGATGAGTACCTTCCCCGATTTGATTCGCTCGTATCTGGCCGGTATCGAAACGATGAAGCAAGCAGTGGCCGGCATGAGCCGCGAGCAGTTGCTCGCTAAACCCGTGCCCGGAACCTGGAGCACGCTGGAGGTCGTCGCCCACATCGCGGACTTCGAGCCCGTCCTCGCGGAACGGATGAAGCGGATCATTTCGCATGATCGGCCGCTCCTGTTCGTGGCCGACGAAAACCTTTTCGCCGCCACGCTCGGTTATCACGATCGGGATGTGGCCGAGGAACTGGATTTGATTGAAACCACGCGAAAACAGATGGGCCGCATTTTGAAGGGTCTCCCCGTCGAGGCCGCCAGCCGCGTTGGCATTCACACGTACAAGGGCCTGGTGACGCTCGAAGCGGTGCTGACCTCCGCGGTCAATCACATTCCGCATCACGTGAAGTTCATCGAGGCGAAACGGGCGGCGCTGAAACGATAGTCACGCGATTTCCACGATGGCCTTCACGACGCCGCTTTCCGGTTTCAGCCAGCGCGGAAACTCGGCGATCATCCCTTCGAGCGGCGTCTGGTGCGTGATCCACGGCTGCGTGTCGATTCGGCCTTCCTCGATCAACCGGATGATACGCGTGAAGTCGGCCGACAACGAATTGCGGCTGGCGAGCAGCGTCATCTCCCGCCGATGCATTAGCGGATGGCCGACCTTGATCTCTTGCGTCGTGATGCCGACGAACACCAGTCGCCCCGCGAAGCCGACGTAGTTCAAGGCGTTGGCCATCGAGCCGGCGTTGCCAGTGGCATCGACGACCACGTTGCCGAGCTTTCCGTCAGTCATGTCCGTGAATTGCTTCAATTCCGAACCGTCGCCGCGGGCGAAGATCGTTTCCGCGACGCCCATCGTTTCCTTCACGAAATTCAGGCGATGCTCGTTGATATCGACGACAATCGTCCGCGCCCCCGTGAGCTTGGCGAACTCAACGACGCTCAAGCCGATCGGCCCGGCACCGATGACGAGAATCGTCTCATCCGCTTTCGGATTGGCCCGATTGACGGCATGGCAGCCGATGCCGAGCGTCTCGACGAGGGCCAGTTGGTCAAAGGTGAGTTTCGTCGAAATGTGCAATTTGCGGGCGGGAACGGTGAAGAGTGGCCGCAAGCCTCCGTCGCAGTGGACGCCGAGAGTCTGGTGATTTTCGCAGCAGTTCGTGTGCCCGCGAACGCAGGAGTAGCACTTCTGGCAATTGATGTACGGCTCGACGGCACAATGATCGCCCGGCTTGACGTTCGTGACTCCCTCGCCAACGCTTACGACGGAAACGCCGAGTTCGTGCCCAGGAATCCGCGGATAACTGAAGAACGGCATCTTGCCGAGGTAACCAGAAAAATCCGTGCCGCAGATACCGACGCGATGGACGCGCACGACGGCTTCGCCGGGACCGGGGGCCGGCGGTTCGGGAATATCGATCAGTCGAAATGCTTCGGGTTTTTCGAGTTGGATGGCGCGCATGAGTTGACCTAGCGATAGTCGGGTTGGTTAGTCATCATGATAGGTGGTTGCGGAAAAGATTCACCGGGACACAAGGAGGTGCGGCATGGTGGCAATCTTGGTAGCAGCATCGCTGATAGGCACCGCGTGGCTAGACGAGGGGATTGCACCAGATCGAGTCGCGGAAGTCATTATCCACGGAAACAAGTGGACCGCGGACTTCCCGATTCGCGATTGCTTGGAACTCTACCCTGGCCAGGTACTGCCCGACGATGTGACGCTGTTGCAATCCGAGATGCGTCTCGCCACGCGATTTCAGGATCGATTCGACTTAATTTCCGAAAGGCCGACTTTGAAAGTCCTTCCGCGCCAGGGAGTTTCACGGTTTCGCCAAATCGAGGTTCAATTTCCCGAGAAGGGGCCAAAGTACATTCCGGTGAAACTTACGGCTCCTGAACGTTCAGGTCCAATCGCCACCTATCAAGCGTACATCGAGGCCATACGCAAGGGCGATCTTGAGGCCGCCAAGAAGTGCTGGCTAGTGGATGATAATTCGTCAAGCGTATTGGACGTGACCATCGGGATGTGGATTTCGCTGCGTCAGTTGAATCAAGTTGCCGTTGAAAAACTGGGCGAGAAGGGCACCGAAGCAATTCCAGACGGATGGCGACGCGAGGATTTCAGCGATCGAGCGCTCAACATCACTAAAGTCAGAGTCGCCGAAGCAAGGGTGGAGATTCAAGGAGAGACAGCCGAACTTTGGATACGGTGGATGCACGGCGACAGCCCGGCGTTCATGTACGGTGGAAATCTCAAGTTCCGTGAAGTCGATGGCAAGTGGAAAATTGACCCAAATATTGATTTCAAGACTTCAAAATTCTTCAAGCCGGGCGGTTGGGGGCCGACGTTTCGCGACCAGATCGCCGTTATGAGAGAAACAGTCGATGGCATAAACCGGGAAAGACTGAACACACCAAAACAGATGTCTGCATTCATTGCCGAAAAGATGGCGGCCGTGATTAGCAAATACAATGAGTAACATCGCATCAACGGAGACGTTAATTTTACAGGCGACATGGACCTTCGATCGGCGGTAATATAATTGAGCCGCTTGCGGCGGAGCGCATTTCGAAGTGCGCTCCGCCGCAAGCAGTTCAATAAAGAGGTGAATCGATGGTTCCGCGGGCTCTCACTCTTCTCGGTATCGCGATGATCGGATCCACGATACTCGCTGACGAAAAGACGCCCCCGACGATCACCGCCAAGGACCGCGAGTTCTGGGCGTTTCAAACTCCCAAGCGGCCGAGCGTTCCAAAACTCAGCGAACCCGTTCGTAATCCCATCGACGCCTTTCTTCTCGTGAAACTGCAAGAGAAGGGCCTTTCATTTAATCCGGAAGCGTCGAAGGAAGTATTGCTTCGCCGTGTTTGCTTTGACCTGACCGGTTTGCCGCCGACGATTGAGATGGCCGCGGAATTTTTCAAAGAGTACGCCGCTAAGCCGCAAGCGGCGTACGAGAAGTTGGTCGATAAACTGCTCGCCTCGCCCGCCTACGGCGAACGTTGGGGCCGCCACTGGCTCGATCTCGCGGGCTATGCCGACTCGGATGGCTATCTCGATGCCGATCGCCTTCGGCCGCAGGCGTATCGCTATCGCGACTACGTCATCCAGGCTCACAACGACGATCTTCCCTATAGCCAGTTCCTGACGGAGCAAATCGCCGGCGACGAATTGAGCGATTGGCGGCGGGCGGAGGAATTAACGCCCGAGATGATTCGCCAACTGACCGCGACCGGCTTCCTGCGCAACGCTCTCGACCCGACCTATCCGGGCTACACCGAACCGAACGAGATCCATCAGGTCATTAGCGACACGATGCAGATTGTTGGCACCACGTTCCTCGGCCTGACGATCCAATGCGCCCGCTGCCACGACCATAAGTTCGACCCGATCTCGCACAAGGACTATTACTCCTTGCAGAACATCTTCACGCCGGCCCTCGATCCCAATCGCTGGCAGCCTTCCGGTACGCGGGGCATCCCGATGGTCCCGGAAGCGGAAGCGGCGCGCATCAAAGAACATAATCAGAAGGTCACCGCGCGGGTCGCCGAGTTGAACATGACGCTGGCGAAGCTGACGGAAACACATCGCAAGAAGATCAAGAATCCGAAGGCGACCGAGGCGGAATTGTCGGAAAAGGTTCCTGAGTACAAGACCGAGATGGAGAAGATCAAGACGGCCGTCGCGGCCGAGCAAGCGCTCACCAAAGAGTTGATCCTTCTACGCGGCTTGAGCGACATCGAAGGCAAACCTTCCGAAGGCCGTATTCTGCTGCGAGGCGACCACAACAAGCCCGGGCCGGTCGTCGGTTCCGCGGTTCCCGAAGTGCTCGCACCCAGCGGCTACAAGTTCGAAACGAAGGAAGGCTTCAAAACCAGCGGCCGGCGTTTGGCACTGGCCAAGTGGCTCACCGATCCCGCCAATCCGCTGACGGCCCGCGTGCAGGTTAATCGCATGTGGGCCCAGCATTTCGGCCGGGGCATCGTTCCGACCGTCGCGAACTTCGGCAAATCGGGCGTGACGCCGACGCATCCCGAACTGCTCGACTATTTGGCCACCGAATTCGTGCGCACCGGTTGGAGCATGAAGGCGATGCATCGGCTGATGGTTAACTCGTCCGCGTATCGGCAATCGTCCGAATTGGATTCCGCGAAGAAGCAAGCCGACCCGAACAACCAATTGCTCGGCCGTTGGCGTCCGCGCCGTCTCGAAGGCGAAGCGGTACGCGATAGCGTTCTGGCCGTCGCGGGCAAATTGAGCGAGGAACGCTTCGGCCCTGCCGCGCCCGTGGTTCCCCAGAAAGACAACTCCGTTGACACCGCCGACGACCCGCAAGGAAATCGCCGCAGCGTCTACCTGATCGTCCGTCGCAGCAAGCACCTGACGCTGCTCGATCTGTTCGACACGCCGATGATGGAAGTGAATTGCCCGCAACGATCGTCCTCGACGGTGCCGTTGCAAGCGCTGGCGTTGCTGAATTCGCCGTTCTCCGAGCGTAATGCCACGGCGTTGGCCGAGCGCATCCTGAAAGCGGCGGCGAGTGATGAGGAACGCATCGCGTTCGCTTTCAAGCTTCTCTACACGCGTGAAGCGCGACCGAGCGAGATCGAGAAAATCCGCGGTTTCCTCGCCGCCATCAAAGCGGAACAGGGTAAGAAGCCGACGGCTCTCAAGGACGCGTGGACGCAAGTGGCGGTGGTTTTGTTGAACAGCAACGAATTTGTATATGTGCCGTGATCGCCGCTTGCGGCGGAGAGGCGCTCATTAACCCGACGCGCTAGCGAGGGAGAGTCGCATCCCTCGCTAGCGCGTCGGGTTAACGGATGTCGGCCGCTTGCGGCGGCTGATCACACCAACCCCTGCAAACTCCCCGTGCTATCACCCAAGTTCCCGACCTTGATGCTCATCCGATCGAGCAGCGACACCCAGAGATTATTGAGCGGCGTTTCTTTCGCGAACTTGATGTGTCGGCCCGTCTTGATGGTGCCGCAACCGCCACCCGCCAAAAGGATCGGCAGGTCGTCGTGGTTGTGAGCGTTGCCGTCCGAGTTGCCGCTGCCGTAGGCAATCATGCAGTGGTCGAGCAACGTGCCGTCGCCTTCGGGGATGCTCTTCAATTTCGCCAAAAAAACCGCGAGATTCTTGACGTGGAAGGTGTTGATATCGCGGATCTTCTCTTTCTTCTTCGCGTCATTGCCGTGATGCGACAGGTCGTGATGTCCTTCGGAAACGCCGATGAACGGATACGGCTTGTTGCTCCCCTCGTTGGCGAGCACGCAGGTGGCCACCCGCGTCACGTCGGCCTGGAAGGCAAGCACAACGAGATCGTACATGAGCTTGACGTGTTCTTCATAGACTGCCGGGATCTGGGTTGGAGCTTTGTAGTCGGGCGTCTTCACCGGAGGCATCTTCTCGGCCCGTTCGATCCGCAGTTCGATGTCGCGGATCGAGGCGAAGTACTCTTCCAGCTTGCGTTGATCGTTGGCCCCGAGCTTGCCGCGTAGATCGCTCGAATCCTCGCGAACGAAATCGAGGATGCTCTTGCGGCGGGCGTCCTGCTTGACCCGCTCGGCATTCGGCGTGGTCGAGAAGAGCCGTTCGAAGACGAGCTTGGGGTTCACTTCCTTCGGAAGCGGTTGCGTGGCCGAGCGCCACGACATCGTCGAGGAATAGACGCAGCTATAACCGGAATCGCAATTGCCGGCCATCGAGCCCTGCTCGCAGCCGATTTCGAGCGACGAGAGCCGGGTAAGATCGCCAATTCGCGAGGCGGCCACTTGATCGATCGAGATGCCGGCGCGAATGTCGGTACCGTCGGTCTTGCGCGGCTGGCACCCGGTGAGGAAGGCGGACAGCGCCCGAGCATGATCGCCGCCGCCATCGCCATTGGCGCGGGCCTTGTCGGCCGTCAGGCCGGTCAGGACGTTGAAGCTGCTCTTCAGGTCTTTGAGCGGTTGCAGAATGTGCGGCAGTTCGTCGAGATTGCCGACACTCTTGGGTGTCCAGTCGGCCATGTTCTTGCCATTGGGAACGTAACAGAATGCCACCCGATTAGGTGCCGGCTTCTTGGTATCCGAACCGGCAGCCCACGACGTCAGAGGCCCCATGGCTTCGAGCCACGGCAGGGCGACAGCGGCTCCGAGGCCTTTGAGCACGGTTCGGCGGGAAAGCGCATTTGGCATCTTGATAAGCTCCAAGCTGTTCAGCAATGGTGGTATCTTCTCACCCAGTGGGAAGAATATAGTTCACGTTTTGGATCAGTCGCGGGAGAGATATTTTTGGCAGGATTTTCGGATTATGTGATTTATTCTATCCGGAATTGTCGGTCATGTTCAATCAAGAAACGGAGAATTCCAGCCGCTTGCGGCTTCGCGCTCGCTATCCTGAGCGCGCGTTCCGTTTGTGAGCGCGAACGCTAAGCCGCAAGCGGCTCACGCATACACCTCAATCGCCTTCACAATCTCATCGAGATCGTTCGGCACCTGCACGGCCCGGTTGGCGAACATGGCCCGGCGGACTCCTCGCTTGCCAAGGACCTCTTCGAAGGTTTTCGGATCGGCTGAGTGGTACGCGACCGTGGCCGTAGGGTCCTTGAGCTGATGGCCGGTGAGAATGCAGACGACGCGTTCGTCGCTGCCGATGATCCCTTCTTGACGCAATTTCTTGGTCCCCGCGACGGACGCGGCCGAGGCGGGTTCGCAGCCGAGGCCGCCGGCACCCACCTTTGCTTTGGCGTCGAGCATCTCCTGATCCGTCACTTCGCGGACGACGCCGCCGCAGCGTTCCAGGGCCCGAAGGGCCTTCGGCAAACTCACGGGCCGATTAATTTCGATGGCACTGGCGAGCGTATTGGCCCGCAGGTTCCCGGCATCCATGGCCTTCATGTAATCGTCGATCTTGCCGTCGTCGGGCTTGCCGCCGTTCCAGCGGGCCCCCTGCTTTTCGTAAAGCTGGTAGAAGGTGTTCGCCCCGGACGCGTTGATGACGGCCAGCCGCGGGGCCCGTTTGATCAGGCCGAGTTCGAGCAGTTCGATGAACGCCTTGCCGAAGCTGGAAACATTGCCGAGGTTGCCGCCCGGCACGACGATCCAATCGGGGACCTCCCAGCCGAGGGCTTCGAGGACGCGATACATGATCGTCTTTTGCCCTTCGAGCCGGAAGGGGTTGATGCTGTTGACCAGATAGATGCCGAGTTTCTTGCTGACCTGCTGGACGCGTTGCAGGGCATCATCGAAGTCGCCGGCGATCTGCACGGTGAGGGCCCCGTGATCGAGCGCCTGGGCCAATTTGCCGTAAGAGATCTTGCCCGATCCGATGAAGATGATCGCCCGCATCAGGTTGGTTGCCGCGCAATAGATGGCGCACGAGGCACTGGTGTTTCCCGTACTGGCACACGCCGCCCGGCGAGCACCGACCATCCGGGCATGCGCGAACGCAGCCGTCATGCCGTTATCTTTGAAACTGCCGGAGGGATTCATTCCCTCGTATTCGAGATACAGACAACCGTTGTTCATTCCCGTGTAAGCGGCGACGGAATCCGAACGTTGCAGGATCGTCTGCCCTTCGCCGATCGTGAGGATCCGGTCGTCCGGAGCGAACGGAAACAGATCGCGAAAGCGCCAGACGCCGCTAAAGCTGAGCGGGTTGGTTCGCTGCGACCACTTGGCCTCGAAATCGCGTAGCGACTTGGGCGGCCGCAAGCGGTTCCAGTCGTAGGCCACGTCGAGCAACCCGCCGCAACGCGGGCACTGAAACGACGTGTCGTCGAGAGAGACCGTGGCCCCACACTGGGGATGGATGCATCGTTGAAAAACGGATTCGCTCATGAAAATAGTCTATTGTTTGGGAGCGCGGTCGCCTATTTGTTCGGAGCCGCTTGCGGCGGAGCGTGTGCGCTCCGCCGCGAGCGGCTCAAAACTGGAAATAGATAAAGGTCTTGCCCGTATCCG
>JAIOQJ010000388.1 GCA_021413475.1 Planctomycetota bacterium
CGAAGGCGGTTTCTCGACTTTGCAGCAATCGACGAGCAGTTCCAGGATGTGCTGGATCACTCGCTGGCCTTCCTCGATATGCTGCATCTCGCGGCCACGGAAGAGCACATTGACGAGGACTTTGTCGTTATGCTCCAAGAACTTCCGGGCCTGATTGACCTTGGTTTCAACGTCGTGCTCGCCCGTTTTGGGGCGCACGCGGATTTCCTTGAGTTTCTGCTGGTGGGTCTTGGTCTTGGTGCTTTTCCGGGTCTGAGCGTAGCGGAATTTACCATAATCCATGATCTTGCAAACAGGCGGACGTTCGCTGGCCGCGACCTCGACGAGGTCGAGATTTTTCTCGCGGGCCAATTCCATCGCCTGGGCAGTCGGCACGATGCCGAGTTGTTCACCGCCGTCACCGATCAAGCGAATGGGACTAAGGCGGATTTGCTCGTTGATGCGCGGGCCCGCGTTGCGGTCACCCGGCCGGGGAGGGCCGTTGCGGTCTGGTGGTGGGGGAATACACAATCTCCTTGGAACAAGAACAAAAGTATAGCGGTTGCCTGCCTCAGCCGGCCTCATCCGCACAATCGGTCAATCTATTATGCGTAACGCCTTTTCAGGCCCGTGTCAATTCCCTACATGAAAAAATCCGATATTCGTCATGTGAAGCAGTGACCGCCAAGTAGTCCGGTTGCTCCGCAACCGGGCTACTTACGTTCAACAATCTCCAGCACTTCGTCCAGGCAATCGGCCAGGAAGTCGGCATCGGTCTTTGTCAGGCACATCGGCGGTTTGATGCGGAGCGTGTTACCGGCCAAGCCCCCTTTGCCCAGCAACAGGCCACGTTCCTTGGCGAGCTCAAGGATCTTAATCGCCTCGGTGTTGGCGGGCTCTTTCGAGTCACGGTCGCGGACCAGTTCGACCCCGAGCATCAGGCCAAGCCCGCGCACTTCGCCGATGAGCGGGTGGCGTTCTTGCAATTCGAGGAGCCGGCTCTTGAGATGGCCGCCGACTTTCTTCGCGTTGGCCTGGATATTCTCGGCATCGATGATTTCAAGCGTGGCCAGTCCTTGGGTCATCGAGACTGGATTGCCGCCGAACGTATTGAAATGGACGCGATTCTTCATCATGACCGCGATCTCGGGGCGGGTGACGCAAGCACCGATCGGCACGCCGTTGCCGAGCCCCTTGGCCATTGTCACAATGTCGGGTTTGACGCCCCAGTTTTCGAAACCCCAGTAATGTTCCCCGGTGCGACCGAAGGCGGTCTGCACTTCGTCGGCGATGCACAGGCCACCGTACTTGTGGACGATGTCATAGATGATGCCGAAGTACTCTTTTGGCGGCGTCACCGCTCCGCCCACGCCCTGAATCGGTTCGCCGATGAAGCAGGCGACCTCGCCGGGGGTCTCGTAACGGATCAGGTCTTCGACATCGTGGGCGCACTTCACGTCGCAACTTGGATATTCCAGCCCGTACGGGCAGCGGTAACAGTATCCCGGTGTGGCGTGCTTCACATTATTCGTCGAATTGCTCTTGAATTTCCAGGTGCCGTGCGCGGTCAACCCCATCGCGGCCGAGGTCCCGCCGTGGTAGCCGTTGCGAACGCTGATGACATCCGTATTCTTGGTGAATTCGCGGGACGAGAGGATCGCGACCTCGTTGGCCTCGCTCCCCGAGTTGGTGAAATAGCTGACGCTCAAGCCGCTGCCCGCTGGCATCTTCTCGGCCAGTTTTTTGCCCATTTGCCCGATGGTTGGATGCAAGTAGATGGTCGTGGCGTGCTGCAGACGCCCAACCTGGGCGCGAACTTTCTCGATGATGGTCGGATGGCAGTGCCCGACGGAAACCGTCACGATGCCCGCGAAGGCGTCTAGGTACTGCTTGCCCGTCTCGTCCCAGAGATACTGCATCTTCCCTTCAACGATCAGCAAGGGATCCGCGTAGAGCGTGATCAAACCGGGGCTGAGATATTGCTTGCGCAGGGCAAGCACTTCGGCCTTGGAAGGACCCGTATAGGGTTCCGGCTTGTGCGGGGCCATCGGGAGAGGAGTGCGTTTGGCCAATGTCGGCATGCTGAAACCCAGGGGTCAGGGGTCAGATCGAAGCGCAGGGAAAGGGTCGGTGATGCCCATGTGCATTAAGTTAAGAATTGAACCACAGAGACACAGAGGCACAGAGAAGAAAGCAGAGGAAATGCAGCCGATGGAAAAGACGATCCTGATCAATGCCTCTTGGCCGCTTATCCTGTTCTCTCTGTACTACACTGCTGATTTGTTGTTTTCGTAGCACAATTTCCGGAAACATCGCTCTCGTTCCGGCTAAAAGCGTGGAAACGAGATTATGCTTGAAGAAGTGCCTCTTCTTCTCTTTTTTTCTCTTCTTGTTTTCTCTGTGTCTCTGTGCCTCTGTGGTTCAACTGTCTTTACTTTGGTTGCGGCTCGCCGCGCAGTGTTTCAGTGTCTCTGTGGTGAAAAATTTTGACTTCACGCAGAATCTATTTTCCCTCAACCTTGATTATAATCGCGTTCGATGGATAGGTCTCGCGCACATTCGCGGCACGCGGCTTTTTCGGATCCTGGACCAGGGCGTAATCCCGAGGCACTTGGCCGGCCCCATTGATGGTGAACGTGAACGTTCCCGGTTTCGTATTCGCTGGCAACACCAGTTCCACCTTACCTTCGTTTGCACCCTTCGCGATGGTCCCCAAGGCCATGGTCGTATTTTGAGGCATATCGAAGCCGGAGAGCTGAATCGATTCATTCCAACCGGCCGCGCGTGCTAATTTCACGGTGAAAGTCACTTTGTCGCCCGCTTTCGCGGTTAGTAACGCTGGGGTCGCGGTTAGCGAGAACGCTGCCGGCTCGCGGACCGCCAGCAAAACGCCGTCGGCCATGCGGGCGATTCCGGGGGTATTAGTGGTCCCCCAGGTCAAGCCGCCGCCGCGTGCGTCGCGCTCGATGTCTTTCCCCTCGATCTTTGCCTTGCCGATGATGCGGATATCTGCATGGCCGATGGCTGCGTCGGCGGAAGCATTGAAAACTAGGGGAACCGATGTCTTGCCGGGTCCGACTATCACTGGCTCGCAGGTCACTCCCTTAGGCAGATTGGCCGCCTCCACCGTGATCGGTTCGTCGAAACCGTCATTGCGGAAGACGAGGACGTCCATCCAATTCTTGCTATTACGGCCGACGGACGTCGAATGCGGTTGCGTGTCGTGTACCGGCACAGCCACCAGGCGGAAATCGGGTTGCGGGCGGTGGACGCAGAGCCGATAGGAGAAACGCCCCTCGCCACGCTGCTGGAAGTACAGGTCGCGGACCTGCACGAAGTACTCGCCGTCGGCAGTCGCCGTGAAATCCCAGCGGGCGTCACGTGTCTGCGTTGTGAAGCGAATCTGGCCGATGTTGCGATTACCGTCGTCGGTCGTGAAGATGCGTTTCCCCGCGGCATCAAAGCCGGCGAGATACGGATCGATCTGCCCCGACTGTCGTTCGCCGAAGATCTCGACGACGATCTTCTCCCCCTTTTTCGCGGTGAATGAGTAGAAATCGACGTCGTTGACGGGTGTGAACGTGCCCGTGAGGTCGCACGGAATCGGCAGTTTCTGGGCATTTTTCTGGTCGTTGTTCGGTTCCTGTTCGACCAGAATCGGATCGGTCGCGAAGGCGAGGAAGATCGAATTCGAACCGCCGTCCGGGCTGGCCACCCGGTAGTCGAAGCCGTCGAGTTGGGCGCGAGCGGGGCGGATCGCTTCGCTGTCGCGCAGGCTCAGCACCTTGATTGGGTCGGCGGGAGCTTCGATCTCGCGCGTGATCATTTCGAGCGGTCGGCCGCCGATGTTCATCTGTTCGGGGGCCGGCTTGCCGCCCAGCAGATTGCGGCCGTAGAGCGTTACCTTGGTCTTTTCGCCGGGCTTGACCGCGGCGGGGATGACGACGTCGAGATGCGGCAAACTGGCGATGTGCAGCCGATAGAAATAGTCGCTGCCGCCGCCGTAGACAAAATCCCACACGGCGACGATGTAATCGCCATCGGCCGGGGCTGTGAAGTCGATGAGTGCGTCTTTGCCGTAATAGTCGCCGTTGTAGGCGAGTTCCTTGCCGTTGGCGTCGTAGACTCGCAGAGTGGCGTCGAGTTGGCTATCGATCCGCCAAGCCCAGCAATTGATCAGGACGCGCTGCCCCTTCTTGGCACTGAAGCTGTAGTGATCGACATCGGTCTGCTTATCGACTCGGCCATTGACCACGACCGGCATCTTCACGCTCTGGGCCGTCTTCAGATCGTCGTTCGGCTCTTTTTCCAGGGTTTCCGGCCAATCGCCGACCACGAACGCCCGGAAATTGGAAAGACCCGGCGGTGCGATCACGCGCACGTCGTACTTTCCAGGCGGCACATTCTTGGCGACGCTCACCTTGAACTTGTTCGGCCCCGCCGGCTCGGCGCGGATGCCGGGATGGCTGAAGTAGAGGCCGGTCGCCCCTTCGAGATCACCGCCTGCGATCGTGCAATCAACGGATGTTCCTTGCTGGGCTCCGCAGGGAAAGATGCTATTCAAACGCGGCATCGGCAGTTGGGCGTGGGCGACCGAAAACGTCGCGATGGCCACGAGAGCGGAGATGAAGAAACGGATCATAGTTGCACCGGAGAAAGCGGTTAGCCGTGACGCGAAGTCTTCGGAGCGGAGCGATTGTGGCCTGAGCGATTTACCACTTATCGATGGGTAAAATCGCTCTGCCACGGAAACCCTACGCGTCGCGGCTAACCAGAAATGTGATTCCTCACCGCATTTTCAGCCGACGAGTTCCTTCACCGGCACACCTTCATTGAGAATCTTCAACGGCCGTTGGGCCTCGTTGAGGTACTCCGCGTTCTGGTCGATGCCGAGGATGTTGTACATCGTCGAGAGCACATCTTCCGGCGAAATTGGCCGATCCTTGGCATACTCGGCTTTAGCGTCGGAAGAACCGATCGCCTGGCCCATCTTTAGACCGCCACCTGCGACGACGACCGACATCGCACCGGGCCAGTGGTCGCGGCCCGCGTCTTTGTTAATTCGCGGCGTGCGGCCGAATTCGCCCCACACGAGCGCCAGCGTCTTGCTCATCAGGCCGCGATCTTGCATGTCGCTCACGAGGGCCGCCCAGGCCATGTCGAATTCGGGCAGCTTCCTCTTCTTCAGAGCTTCGAAGTTGTTGCCGTGGGTGTCCCAGCCGCCGGCGTTGACGGTGACGAACGTCACGCCCGCTTCGACCAGTCGCCGGGCGAGCAGCATGCTCTGGCCCAGGGTCGTGCGGCCGTATTGATCGCGTGTCTTGTCGCTTTCCTGATTGATGTCGAACGCCTTCTGAGCGGCCGAACTGGTGACCATTTCGAAGGCCTTGCGGGTGAATTCGTCGAACCCTTCCATCAAGCCGGTTTGGTCGACGTCGCGCTTCAGCGTATCAACGGTCGCGAGCAGTTTCTTGCGGCTTTCGAGACGTGCCAGGCTGATGCCATTGGGCAACGTCAGATTCTTGACCGAGAAGTTGTTCTGGTTCGGATCGCCGCCGACGGCGAACGGATTGTAAGCGACGCCGAGGTAGGCCGCGGCGGTGCTGCGCGGCGCGGACGGAACGGCGATGTACGCCGGGATCCCGGGACGACGAGCGCCGCGTTCCTTGGCGACGATCGAGCCGTAGCTCGGCATTTCCTGAGCGGGGATATCGTTGGTCGGTCGGTAACCGGTGAGCAGGTAATGGCTTGCCGATTCGTGGCCGGCGTCGCCGTGCGTTACGGAA
>JAIOQJ010000389.1 GCA_021413475.1 Planctomycetota bacterium
TCGCCTGGACGCCGCGCAAACGGGTCGAACCGTACAGACAACGTCCATCTGTCCGAGTTGCGGCGCCGTCATGCCAGCCTCAGCGACTAAGTGCCCAGCGTGCACACCCCAAACCGAAGCGGGTTCTCTGGCTTCTCTGTTCCGCCTGGTCGGCTTTGCCCGGCCACGCATGAAGATGATCGTGTTGAGCGGCGTCTTGACTCTTGCCAGCACCGCCGCCGCCTTGGTGCCTCCCTATCTGACAATTCCTCTGCTTGATCAGGTGTTGATCCCATACCAGGCGGGTAAGGCCGCGGATTTCAACCTCGTCTATTGGTATCTGGGTGGACTTTTCCTTGCCGCCATCCTGGGTTGGTTGCTGGGATGGGCAAGTTCCTACGCGTCCGCCTGGGTCAGCGAGCGCATCAGTGCCGATCTGCGCGAACGGACCTATTCCCATTTACAGCGGTTGTCGCTCGAATTCTTCGGCGGCAAACGCACGGGCGATCTCCTTTCCCGAATCTCTACCGATACCGACCGCCTGTGCAACTTTCTATCCGGCCACTTGATCGACTTTTTCAAGGATGTGCTCATGATTATCATGACCGCCTCCATCCTGTTTTATCTCGATCCGATGATGGCCCTGGCGGCATTGCTTCCCTTCCCCATTATTGTTTGGCTCGTTCAGTGGTTTCGCGGCCGCATGCTCCGCCATTACACGCGGAGTTCCATCGCCTGGGCGGATATGACGAGCGTGCTCGCCGACACCATCCCCGGCATTCGCGTGGTGAAGGCCTTCGCGCAGGAACAGCGCGAAATTGACCGCTTTAACGTGAGCAATCACCGCGTCATTGCCACGAATGACCGAGTCAATCGGATGTGGTCCTTCCTGGGTCCAGTGATTACGCTCCTCACTACGGTTGGTTTGCTGGTGATCTGGGCGTTCGCGGCCTACCGCGTCCATGAGCACCAGATTACCGTCGGTATTCTGACAGCGTTTATCGCGTACATCGCCAGTTTTTATGCCCGCAGTGAATCGTTGATCGGCATCTTCTCGAATATCCAACGTGCTGCCGCGAGTGCCTCGCGAATCTTCGAGATTCTCGACCGGGTTCCCAGTGTTCCCGAGCCCACGGATCCGGTGGTGCCGGGGCGATTGCAGGGGGCCATCGAACTGGCCGGTGTCCGCTTCAAGTACGGGCCGCGCGAAGTGATCCACGGCATCGACCTGGAAATTCGTCCTGGGGAAATGATCGGATTGGTGGGACCGTCCGGGGCGGGCAAAAGCACGCTCATTAATCTCGTTTGCCGCTTTTTCGACGTGGCCCAAGGTGCCATTCGTGTAGACGGCATCGACATTCGCACGTTTCCGATCGAAGCCTATCGCAAGAACATCGGTATCGTTCTGCAGGACCCGTTCCTGTTTTACGGTACGGTGGCGGAGAACATTTCGTACGGCAAACCGGGTGCGACACGGCAGGAAATCGTTGCCGCCGCCCGCGCGGCCCGGGCCCATGAGTTCATTCTGAAGTTGTCCGACGGGTATGATTCACTTGTCGGTGAACGCGGCCAATCACTGTCCGGCGGCGAGCGCCAGCGAATTAGCATCGCGCGAGCACTCCTGATCGACCCGCGTATTCTGATTCTGGACGAGGCGACCAGTTCCGTGGACACCGAGACGGAGCGAGACATTCAGGCCGCCCTTGACGTTCTGGTCAAGGGCAGAACCACCATCGCTATCGCCCACCGGCTGAGCACGTTGCGCCGGGCGGACCGGATAGTGGTGATCGACAACGGCCGTATCGTTGAAACGGGAACGCATCACGAGCTTCTGCGGCTACGCGGCAAATATGCGCAGTTGCACCGCGCCCAGATCGAAATGGTTCAGGGACATGCCGTTTGATCACGAAAAACGAATCGGAACAGGGCTCCATGAATACGAACGGCGAACTCCAGCACTCGCAGCTTACCCTGCTCCACGACGAGCTTGGCCGGCTCATTTTTGTCGATGCGACCGGTCACCAACACCATGACGTCGAGGCGATTCGGGCTTTTCCGATTACCGATCCGGAGCACGGCATTTCCATTGTGACCAGAGAGGGAAAGGAACTTGCTTGGGTTGACAACATTCAAACCGTCGCCGAGCCAACGAGGGGTGTGCTTGAGGGGACCCGATTTCCCCTAAAGAGCGACGAAGACGTGCGGCGTCTCGCTGACCATCGTGCGCTCGTGATCGACGCTCACGGGGTGCGTTACCTGATTCCAGACCTGCAAACTTTGGATCCCGGCAGCCAGCGATTGCTGGAAAGATACCTGTAAGCAAACGGTGAAAAGGGGCGCAAGAGGCTTTCGCCTGCTAACGTCCCCAGTGACATTTCGCAAAGAAGTCATAACTCCCGCACATTTTCCTTTGTAATCCTGTCAGGGACTGGATAAAATTCTTTTTAGATTCGATACCTAGCCTGGAAGCCTGGGTTAGATCTGCATCCTGCCTAAGCACTCTTTCGTTTCCTTCCGCTAATTTCCACGTTTCAGGATTCTCATCGATGCTTTCGGCTATCTCGCATCTTTGCGCACGGTTGTCCGCTCGCCGATTTGTTGGCGGGAAGGCATTAATCATTGGAATTGTCGCGTTTTTCGCGATTTCACCGTTTGCCGGACCTGCCGAGAATGTGAGCATCCCCGATCTCGCACTCGTCGCGCGGGATGTGAGCCACCGGGCGATCGCGGTCGCTCACGCCGCCGAGAGCAACGTGGCCGTCTCGCGAGCTTCTCTCTGGGTTGCGGAGGCAAACGAATATCTTGTCGCCCATTATCCCGATCTGGAAAAAACCTACAAGCACCTACACCGTCATCCGGAATTGTCCTATTGCGAGACGCAAACTTCGGCCTATTTGGTAAAGCAGCTGGAAGGCACGGGATTCAAGGTCACGAGCAATTTTGGCGGCGGCAACGGTCTCGTTGCCGTGCTCCGGAATGGAGATGGCCCGACGGTTCTGGTCCGGACTGAAATGGATGCGCTGCCGATCACGGAACAGACCGGACTTCCCTACTCAAGCGAAACCAAATCTCGCGACCGCGAAGGCAATGTCGTGGGCATCATGCATGCTTGCGGGCACGACGTCCATATGACTTGCTGGATCGGCACTGCTCACACTCTGGCAGGAATGCGCGATAGCTGGAAAGGGACACTTATTTTCATTGCCCAGCCGGCTGAGGAGATCGGGTGCGGCGCCGACGCGATGATTCGTGAAGGTCTTTTCACGAAGTTCCCCAAGCCAGACTATTGTCTGGCGCTCCATTGCGACCCACAGAGTGCCGCCGGCACCGTCACTTACACTCCTGGCTTGGCGATGGCGAATATCGACATGGTGTCGATCGTTGTTCGCGGCAAGGGAGGTCACGGGGCCTGGCCGCATATGACGGTCGATCCGGTCGTTCTCTCCGCCCGGCTCATCCTCGACCTGCAAACTCTCGTCAGTCGGGAAAACAACCCGACCGACCCGCTGGTTCTCACCGTCGGCACGGTTCATGGCGGCGTGAAAGCCAACGTGATCCCCAATGAAGTCACCCTGCAACTGACGGTCCGCACTACCCGGGATGCGACCCGAAAGCGGGTCCTCGAAGGGATTGAACGCATGGCGAAAGGCGTGGCCGTGAGCGCCAAGGCTCCTGAGCCGATCGTTAGCATCAACCCCAACTGGCACACGCCAGCCGTCATTAACGATCCGAAGCTTCTGAACAAAACGGTTGCCATTCTTCGGGAGGGGCTGGGCGACAGTCATGTCTGCCAGCGGCCGCCCATGATGGGTGGCGAAGATTTTGCTCGCTTTGGCCGAGAAGGGATCGCCTCGACGCTCTTATTCCTTGGCACTCAGGCCGCCGACAAGGTCGCTCTGGCCGAGGCCGGCGACGACAGTGTTCTGCCGAGCTTGCATTCGGACAAGTTCGCACCGGTGATGGAGCCGACTCTGAAGACAGGCGTGCAGGCGATGACTTTGGCGGTCCTGAATTTGGTCGGCAAGGAGTCCACCGAGCTAACCAGTCGGAAGACGAACGGCAGCACCACGGCCCGCTCAAAGGTACGATAGCCAGACCGATTTGCTCCGCCGTTTTACCCGGTCGAACCATAAGCATATCGGAAAGCAAATCGCCAAGACGACCAGCCACACCAGAAAGACTCCCGGAAGGCCAAAACCAAAGTTTTCCGGGAGTTTCAAGTACAGTTCGAGCATGTCCGTTGGCTTATACCCTTGAGCCCATCCCACGAGTACGGCCAGTGCATGAAGCACGTAGATGTGCAGTAGATAAAAGAACAGCGGCGCCCGGCCGAACTGCACGAACCACCGGCCAATCGCGTTTGGCGTCTTGATCCGATCGAGCATCGCCAAAGCCAACAACAATGGGGCCAGCGTCAACAGGACGTGCTGGAGCGATGTGGGATACTTCTTAGTGCGGAAGAAGGCCAGGTACGTCAGTGGATTCTCAGGGTGCGGATCCCAAGGGCGCGGGTCGCCGTAAAGGCGGAAGTAACGCAACACGACAAACGTTACTAAGAAACTCAGGCCAATCAAGAAAAGGCGTCGCCTTCGGCGTGACGACTCCATTTTCAAAACCGGACCGATTCCGTATCCCAGCGACATGATCCCAAGCCAAGGGAACAGCGAGTATGTGACGTAAAAGTCGATGCCGAAAAGCGTGTCACCGGCCCGGGAGTGCAAGAGCGTGCGGAGCGGTTCAAACCGACCCCATCCCTCGTCGGTTTTAGGAATATCCAGATCCTCCTTCACTTCATCGCCCAACGGATCTTCGGCCGTCTTGAGTTCCGCTGGGGCCTTCTCGACCGCCGGGCGTGGATCGAGCAAATTGCATCCGCCGATGATCACGAGACTGACAACAATGATCCAAAAGTTCGGCAGGTAGATCAAGCCGGCAAGCACAATCATCGACGCACCCAAGCACGTCAGCACGATGAACCACAGACCCCCGTCGTAGCGGAAGTTGAAGTCCCAGGCAATGCGGACCAAAGTGAGGTCGAGCAGGATCAAGAAAAGGCCGCGTTTGATGAGGAACCCGGCGATGGTCCGCTTCGACTTTCCGCCGGATAGTGACAGGAATACCCCCATGCCGGCGAGGAGGAAAAAAGCCGGGGCGCAAAGTTGCGCGAACCAGCGCGTCACCATGAGTTCGGCACGCGATTGCTCGGGATCCATCCAGCTAATGCCGCGGTCGATGGAGAAATAGTCGCGGACATGGTCGAGCGCCATGATAGCCATGACGAATCCGCGCAGAATATCGATGGAAGGGAGGCGCTCGCGCTTTGGAACAGGATGTTCGACGGAATTTTCCGGAGAGATAGTGTTGCTCATGGCTACTCTCCATATGATCTGTTATCGAAGCTATTGCTTCGTCCGCTTAAATTCTCGTTTCGGTAGTCTATTTGAATTCTCCTATCACGGGAACCTCTCTTGAATATTCAGCGAACTCGGTTTCTTCGCGGCCCTAACGTTTACGCCGCCGTTCCGGTCCTGGAATTCGTGCTCGACGTGGTCGAAAGTCCCGCTGAGGCCGCCGCTTGCACTCGAAAACGCGTCTTGCAAGCGCTGGCAATTTCCGGCTCCAGCGACAACGTCAACCATCCTTCCGCCTTCGCCGAGGTAATGTTGCAACTTCTGTGCCGGGCGAACGTACCGGGATCCTTCCGCGAAGTGCGGACAACTCGAAAAGCGAACCGGTTCCTGGTCGCCGTCGAGTGCGAAATCGAGATCGTTGGACTGGCCGCCGCGCAACTCGCGATTCGATTATTTAACGATGCCACCAAGGGCGATATTGAACTCGCCAGCGAAGAGATGAAGCGAGTCGCCGACATCGAATACAACCAGCGCCTCCCTTCCAGCACGGCCGTGATTTACCATGCCGCTCGGAAACGCGGTATTCCATCCCGACGGCTTAGTTCCGAGTATTTCCGGTTGCTGATCCACGGCCAAGGGTGCAAGCAACATCGCTCACTTGCCGCGGAACCTGACAGTATCAGCATCGTGGCCCGGACTAGCTCGACCGACAAACAACTGACCAAGGAACTTTTGGCCGCTGCCGGAGTGCCAGTGCCCCTGGGCCGTGTTGTGACCAACGTTGAAGACGCTTGGAAGGCCGCCCAGGAATTGGGCATGCCGGTGGCAATCAAGCCGCTAGACGCCGACTTGCAAGTCGGCGTGTCGCTCGACATCCGAACCCGCGAGCAGGTCGAGGCAGCGTTCCGCCATGCAGTCAAGGAGCATGGCGGCGAAGACGTGATCGTTGAACGCTTTGCCCCCGGATTCGAGCACCGCGTCCTGATGGTCGACGGCAAAGTCGCCGCCGTGACGCGAATCGATCCGCCGCACGTATACGGCGATGGAACGAAGACGGTCGCCCAATTGGTGGACGGAGTCAATAGCGACCCGCGCCGTGGGGACGAGAATAGCGATTTGCCCTGGCACAAGATCGTGGTGGATGACGTTGCCCGGCAAGTCGTGAAAGGCCAAGGTTACGAAATGAGCTCCGTCCCGCCCAAAGGGGAACGCGTGCTCTTGCGGAGAAATCCGCCCTATTTCGCCGCGGGTGGTAACTTTATTGACCAGACCGACGAAATCCATCCTAGCGTTGTGGCCCACGCCGCCGCGGCGTGCGACGCATTGCAGGTCAGTGTGGGTGGTCTTGATATCGTAGCGCTCGACATCACGAAGCCGCTCGAACCACAAGGTGGCGCGGTGATTGAAGTGAACGTAGGTCCCGGACTTTGGCTGCATCTCGCGCCAGCCGCCGAGCACCCGCGTCCGGTGGGTGAAGCCATTCTTGCTTCCATGTACCCGCCGGGTGAAGATGGGCGAATTCCCGTTGTTGCGCTGGTCGGTCGCGGCGAGGCGGCCTCTTCTACAAATCGATTTTTGCGCGAGATGCTCGTCCTGGACGGCTTGCGCGTGGGCCACGCCGGACCCGGGGAATCGGGCGCCAATGGCCGCCTCTGGCCGTCGCTCGCCGACCCGCACGCCCGGGCGAAGCATATCCTTCAACACACGAAAATCGATTTGGCGATTTTGGAGACGACACCTGAAGAACTCGTGCAGCACGGCTTCGGCAATGACCGCTGCGACTTGGCAATTTCCTTGGCCGTGGAACCGCCGAGTTCCATTGACGACGTCGCCGCGGAGGCTGGCGATTACTTGAAGTCAATTCGCCATTCGCTGGTCAAGAAGTGAACAATGGTCGCGATCGCCCAAGATGAAGCGGTGGTCAAAACCCAAGTTTCACCGGCCGAATTGTTTCTTGTGGCCCAATCGGCGGATCGAACCGAGGGACGGCGGGCGATAACAACAGACCACGACAACAATATCATTGTGACGGATCATTCAGGAAAACCGACGTCGATCGGAAAGGCTCCCGCTGGTCTTTCGGAAGGAACTCGCCAATGTCTTCTCGCAAGCCTGGCGGGCGCAATCGCAATGGGCATCCATCCGGCGTCCTTGCAGGGGTACCTAAGTTCGTTGCGACGGGGTTCCGAGAAGCACGGCGGATGAACTTGGGAGCTATTGATCATTTATTGGTCATTCATGCAGTATTTGATCTCGGTCCGTTTGGCGAAATTTCGCACGGCATCGCAGCGTCATTCCATTCCCGCCTTTTCGTAGAACCTGCCCGGCTTGAAGTTCATCCCTTTCTTCCAGATACTTATTGAGGCAGCTTCGGCGTTCGAACCAAAAGAGTGCAACCGTTGTCTGTACGAAGGAAGGTTGGAATAAGTGTTCGCTGGCCGCGTGGTGGAATGGTAGACACTGGGGACTTAAAATCCCCTGGACAGTAATGTCCGTGCCGGTTCGAATCCGGCCGCGGCTATTTGTTGACGGATTCACCTCATTTCATGCACATATCCCCTCGGTTCCAGCGGTTTTCGCACGCCCCCTTCCTCGATCCAGAATCCGCTCGGCACGATCTCGCCGATATTCACCAGGGTGATCCCCGCAATCGGCTGGGTCGCCACCAATTTCTTCCCGTCTTCCGGGCTGACCGTGAAGATCAACTCAAAATCCTCACCATCGCCTAACGCGTGTTCGAGGGCGGAATTTCCGGAATCGAGGGCGAGGTGATGGGCGGCGATGGTGATCGGGATTGTTTCCGCTTTCAGTACCGCCCCGCACTTGCTTTCCTCGCACAGGTGATGCAGGTCGGCGGCCAGGCCGTCGCTGATGTCGATCATCGCGGTCAGTCGGGTGGCTTGATGGAGAGCCATCGCCTCCCGAACACGAGGGGTGAAATTGAGATGCTTGCCCAGGATGCTGCCGCCCAGGGGGCCGGTGACCATGATCCAGTCGCCGGGTTTCGCACCGCGGCGGGTGACGGGTCCGCTTCCGGTCGCTTCGCCGAGGATCGTGACGGAAATGACCAGACCGCCCTTCCAGCTGTTCGTGTCGCCACCGACGATCGGCGTGTCGAATCGGTCAGCGACTTCGCGCATCCCTTCATAGAGGGCCTCGGCGATTTCACGGCCGCGGTCGCGCGGCAGCCCGACGGAGACCACGGCCGCGGTCGGCTTCCCGGCCATGGCGGCGATATCGCTGAGGTTGACCGCGAGCGCCTTGCGGCCGATGGCTTTCGGCCCGGCCTGGTCGAGGAGAAAGCAACTTCCTTCCAGGAGCATATCCGTGGTGACGAGCAGGGGGCGATCGGGTTGAATTTTCAGAACAGCCGTGTCGTCCCCCGGTCCGACCAGGACGCGTGGGTGCGCGGGGGTACGCTTGCGGATCCAGTCGATATACTCGAATTCGCCAGCCGTTAAAATCGGCACAATTGCTCCATTTCGCCCCATCGTTCGGGACGGTTCGGAATGATCGTTACGCGGACCCTGCGGCTCGCTTAAAATGGAACGATCAGCATTCGCTTTCCGAAGATTCGTGTTGTAAGTTGTAATCGTCCTTCTCAAGCCCTTCCGTACCCGTTATGCTATTGAGAGTTCATGGCAGGAGGCCAAACGCACCCCCAGGATGGACCCCCGATTTTCATCGAGATTGCCATGACGCCGTCCACGACGATTCTCCCCTATCTGGTGGCCGATTATTCCAGCCCGCCTCCGTTTGTCGATCGCACATACGGCGAGCCGCTCTTCCACACCGAAAGTGAAGTTTGCGGGCTATGCTATGCGGCGGACGACACGCTCTGGTCAATCGAGGAATCCGGCTTGCTTCGCCAGTGGTCCCGCGATGGCCGATTGCTCTCGCGGAGCTTCCTTACCGATCTGGAAACGATCTGGGCGTTCAATGCGGACGCGACGATGCTCGCTTCCGCCAGTAACGATCTGGTGGTCTGGGACATCGCCGGTACGCAAGCGATTCATCGCTTCCCCGTCGATTCCTGGGTGATGGCTCTGGCGTTCTCCCAAGACGGGAAGCAACTGGCCAGCGGCCATGACGACGGCACCATCCGCCTTTGGGACGTTGCCAAGGGCAAATTGATCGCCAAGTGGCAAGGGCATAAGGGAGCGGTCTCCGCGATCACCTTCCGCGACAAGCGAGGCCATCTCGCCACCGCGGGCGAGGATCGACTCATTCACGTTTGGGACGTCGCCAGCCGTAAATTGCTCAGCACTTTGAAGGGCCATAGCGACCGAATTCCTTCGCTGGCCTGGCAGCCGAAGGGCGAATTCCTTGTCTCCGCCGGTTGGGACACGACCGCCCGCGTCTGGGATATGTCCAAGCCCGATCCGCTGATGCTTCTGAATAGCCATGCCGATCAGGTCCATGCGATTGCCTATTCGCACGATGGCGGCCAATTGGCCGTCGCGGATTCGGATTTCACAATCCACGTCTGGAACGACCCCAGCCACGGCAAGACGCAATTCATCCTGCAGGGCCACTCCGACGAAATCCGCACGATGGCGTTCTCTCGAGACGGCAGCCGTCTCGCTTCCGCCGGGGCCGATTGCGTCGTTCACTTATGGGACATGAAGTCTGGGCAACTGGTAGCCGGGCCGAATCCCCGGGCACGTCACGGAATCGCCTTGATTAACGAAAAGGAAATCGTCAGCACCGCCGGCACGGCCATCCAGGCCTGGGAGCAAGATTCCGCTCGGCCGACCTGGGTTCCGGAAGGCGAACCGATTCTCTCGATCGCCACCAGCCCCGACGGCACGCGGCTCGCCACTGGCGGCCCTTCGCACGAAGTCAAAATTTGGAACATCGCCAAGAAGAAACTCGAAACAACGCTCACGCACACTCGCGGGCCGATCATCAATTTGACCTTCTCGCCCGATTCGCAACTCCTCGCGAGCGCCAGCATCACCGATGGCCTTGTCTGGGTTTGGCGGATGGGAACGCCCGAAGCGATCATGGTCATCCCCGAAGCGGCGGAAACGAGCACGCTCGAAACCATCACCTTCCATCCCAGCATGAACTGGCTGGCCGTGGGTGGACTCGACTGGTTGGCGACCGGCGGTTCGGACGGGGCTGTTTGCCTGTGGAATCTGAACGAACTCGATAAGGTCTCTGGCGTTCCGCACGGTGTGACCAGCCTCGCCTTCGATGCGACGGGTCGCTACCTCGCGGCCGGGACACTCAAGCAAACTGTCATGGTCTGGGAAGTCAAAGACTTCACCAAGGTCTTTGAACTGACGGGCCATCAGGACCGCATTGGTTCGGTGCTCTTCAGCCCCGATGGAAGCTGGCTGGTCTCCGCCAGCGACGATAGCACTCTGCGGATCTGGAACATGCTGACGGGTCGGCTGGCCGTGGCCCGGCAATTCGACGCCGCCATTCAGTCGCTCGCCTTCTCCAAGGATGGCCGCTTCCTCTATACCGGCAACGGCAACACGACTTGCTATCGGCTGGAGATGAAGAAGTTGTTCGAGGATTGAGCGACGACCACTTCAGAAATTTGACAAGCCGGGAGCGACAGGAATTGGAGGACCATTGAATCCTCCAGTTGCTGTCGCTCCCGGCTTTCTTTTTGAACTATATCGAATCCAAAAATGTCGTCACCATTTGCAAATACGCATCCGGCTGAATCGCATGGATGAGATGGCCGACGCCTGGCCTGTTCATCCGCACGGAATCCGGCAAGGCGCTGGCAAGATCGTCGGCGTCCGGCGGCGCGAGCATGCCGCCTTGCGCGGTGTCGCCGACCAGCAGCAGGGCCGGGCAACGGGTGGCGGCAGCGACTGACAAGATTTCGAAACCGTCCAGCCAACGGTCTTCCAGCACGGGTGTGAGCACGGCGGGATCGAGATCGGCGAGGCAGCGGGCCAGGAAACGCAGCGAGACCGGATCGCGGCGATCGCCCAGCCGAATACCGCCGGGCAACCGGATTTCGCTTAACGTCCGGGCGAGCTCGGCGATTGGTCGGCCGGTGCCTGCCAAGTTCCGCATCGCCTCGAATTGCGTGAAGTAAGGCGATGATCGAAGGTTCGTGAGAAATCGGGACGAAGGCGGATCTTCGAGAACGATGGCGCGTACGGCCTCGGGAGCCTCGGCCGCGACGCCCAGGGCCGTCAACGCGCCGAGTGAATGGCCAATCAGAATGGCCGGCTCGTCAAAACCACGGATCAACGCCAACGTGTCAGCGATGTAATCCGCCACAAAGTAGCGTTTCTCCCGGCTCGACTTTCCGTGCCCGCGATGATCGACCGCAACGACTCTCCAGCGCGCGGCCAAGGCCGGCATCTGATTGCCAAAATCCTGCCAGCGCCGGATGACGCCGTGCAGGAATACGATCGGCGGACCATGAGTGGGACCCACCGCGGCGTTCAAGGATGTGCCGTTGACGTAGAACTGCTGTTCGGTGAACATTCGCCACTCCCCCGCGTCTTGTTCGAGAAATTCTACAATAAGCGTGCCCACGTTCCCACGCGGAGAGGTTGTGAAATTATCTCTCGCAAAGACGCAAAGGCGCGAAGAAAGTCAAAAAGATCGTGATTCTTGTGCTTCTCTTTGCGACTTCGCGGCTTTGCGCGAGATTGTTTTGATTTTTTCACAGCCTCGGAGCAAGGGAACGAAAAGTTCGCCCGTGGTGGTTTCTTCCCGGGAGTTTAATTTATGGCCGTGCTTCTTCGCGTCATGCTTTCCGCACTCATCGGTCTTTCAATTCTCACCGCAACGCGGCCGGCACTCTCGGCCGAGCCGAACCTCAAGGCGATCTTCGAAAACGACAACCTCGTCGCCTGGTGCATCGTGCCCTTCGATGCAAAGAAGCGTTCGCCGGAAGACCGCGCGGCGATGCTCAAGAAACTCGGCTTCAAAAAGTACGCCTACGACTGGCGGGCGGAGCATCTGCCGACGTTCGATCGCGAGATCGAAGCTCTCAAGAAGAATGGCGTCGAGTTGACGGCAGTCTGGTTTCCGGGCGGTCTCAACAAAGATGCCCAGGCTTTGCTCGATGTGATCAAGAAACACGGCGTGAAGACGCAACTGTGGGTGTCGATGGGCGGCGGCAGCGTGACGGCCGCGACGCCGGAAGAGCAAAAGAAACGGGTCACGGACCATGCCAGGGCCGTGAAGGCGATCGCGGACGAAGCGGCCAAGATCGGTTGCACCGTGGCCCTCTACAATCACGGCGGCTGGTTCGGCGAGCCCGAAAATCAACTGGCGATCATCGACGAACTCAAGCTCCCGAACGTCGGCATCGTCTACAACCTGCATCACGGCCACGACCACCTGGCACGCTTCCCCGAACTTCTGAAGAAGATGAAGCCGCACCTGCTGGCGTTGAATCTCAACGGCATGATCGTGGATGGCGAACGCAAAGGGAAAAAGATCCTGCCGCTCGGGCAAGGCGATCTCGATTTGGGTTTACTGAAAACGATCCGCGACAGCGGCTGGTCCGGCCCCATTGGCATCCTCGGCCACACGAACGACGACGCCGAGGAACGTCTGCAAGACAACCTCGAAGGCTTCAAATGGTTGTTGCCCAGTTGGATGGGAAGCCGGCCGGGGCGAAACCGAAACCGCGCACGATGTCCGCCGCGCCGCCGATTGGAAAACCGACCGGCGGCTGGTTGGCCGATGGGAAGCCGGAATATCGCACCGCGCCGCTGACCGTTGAGTGTCGAGTCAATCTGAAAGGCAAGGGCGGTTACAACATTCTGGTCGCTTGCGACACCAAGGCTTCGTCCAATCATTGGGAACTCTTCACGACGCCGGCCAATGGCCATTTCACCGCCTACATGCCTGGTTGTAAACCGGACCACATTCATGGCAAGACCGACATCGCCGATGGCAAGATACACACGGTGGTGATGCAAATGGAAGCAGCCCGCGTTCGCTTGTTCGTGGACGGTAAGAAGGTCGCCGATCAAGAAATCAGCAGGGCGAAAGAAAATGCAGTTCCGGGTGGCTTGGCGTTCGCGCGGCTCGTCGAAGGAGGATTCGGTCTCGATGGCGCGCTCGGCTGGGTGCGCATCTCCAAGGGGATCATCGAACCAGCCGAGAAGGAACCGACCGTAGAGGAAGCGACGGTCGGCTTCTGGAAATTCGGCGCGGCCGATCAACCGGCGCAGGACCTGTCCACACTGAAAAACGCGGCGAAAGTTGCCATTTCGAAGCCACCCGCGGCACCGGTCATTCCGCCCGATGGTCCTCATTTGAAACCCGCCGATGCGACGCTCAAGGCCGTGCTGATCGATCGCTCCGCCGACGATGCTTACCTGGCGGTGAAGGCTGATGGCGCCGGTCGTTTATTCGTCGGCGGCCGCGACGCGGTTTTTGTTTTTGAACCCAATGGCAAAGGCGGTTTCCAACCGCGACGCGAGCTTCTGCGCTTCCCGCCCGACTCGATCATCATCGGTTTGGAATACCGTGGCGACGATCTGTACGTGCTGACCGTGAACGCTCTCTATCTGGTTCCCGGCGGTCGAACCAAGCGCGAAGGCCTGTCGCCGAAGCGGTTGCTCTGGGGCCTGCCGCAGGATCTGCACATCAGTTTCCACTGCCTGACCTGGGGACCAGAGGGCGACCTCTATCTCGACCACGGCGATCCGCTGCTCGGTTACGGTGACTGGTCACGGCCCGATCACTGGGGCCATTGGACGCTCCATTCGCAGCCGGAAGGGACGAAGATTCCGTACACAGGCACCGGCGCAATTCTGCGTGTGCGGCCGGATGGCACCAATCTCAAAGTCATCGCCGGCGGTCTACGTGGTCCGGTGGGTCTCGCCTTCGATCGCGATTGGAATCTGTTCACCAACGATAACGACCACGAAAGTAAGCCCGACCAGTACGCCCCTGCCCGGCTGCTGCACGTGACGCCGCATATCGATTTCGGCTGGCCGCGCGGCTGGATGGCGTCCAAGTCGCCCGAGCGCAGCGATCTGGTGGAGCCGGTGAATTCGGTGATGGGCCGCGGCGTGCCGTGCGATCAGATCTACTACGACGAGCCGTTGATCCCGGCGTTGCGAGGCAACTTGCTGCTGTGCCGCTGGGATCGCACGGCCGTGACGCGCTTCCCCTTGCGGCCGCGCGGGGCGACGTTCAAGGCCGAAGAAATTCCATTCTTGATCGGCAGCAACAACGGTCGCCCAACGGGAATCACGGCCGACCGCGTCGGCCGTTTGTTTGTGACCACCCACTACCTCGGCGGCAATGTGGTCGTGCCGCATTGCATTTCGGATCTGGTGATGATCACCCGCGACGATGCCCCCGCGGCCGCATTGGGCGATGAAGTTGCCGCCACCGCGGATCAACTTTGGGACGCCCTTTCCAGTCAGTCCGGTGAAGGCCGACGACGCGCCCACAACGAACTTCTGCGCCGCGGCGACACTCTTCGCGACGAGGCGATGCGTCGTCTTGAGGCCGCCAAGGAGGATGACCTCGCGCTCGCGCATCTCCCCTGGCTCGCGGCCGCCACGGAGAGCGATACGGCGGCCACTGCATTGGCCGCGATGGTTCGTACTCATCCGCGACCCGAAGTTCGCCTGCAAGCGCTTCGCGCTTTGATGACAATGCGACAAGCGACAGCACACTCGAAACTTCTTCTGGAAGTATTGGACGGTCCTTCCGATCCGGCGCGGCTGGCCGTGCTCGCTTGGTTAATTGACGCTCCAACACCCCTCTCTTTCGATACTGTCGCAGCACTCGCCACCAGTACCGATCCGTATCTTCGGCAAACGGCCTCAACGTTGCTCGCACGCCGAGCAACGCTGGCCGATCTCGAAAAGCTCGCGAAATCCGAAAACGCGCCGACTCGGCTGGCCGCGAGCCTCGCGGCCGGCATTCGGCTGACGGTGCCGCTCGTTCACGAAGTGCTTCCGAAGGAAGTCGCTCTCCAATACCCGGCGGGAAACGCCTTTTTTCAGCGGAAATTGCGTTTCGCCGACGTCAAGGAGCCGATCGATCTCGCGGACCTCGGCCGCATCGGCAGCTATACGACCGCCCAACGCTGGAAGGCACTGCCGCCGACCGAAGAGCAAACGAAGCTCTTCAACCTGCTGATGAACTTGCTCGACGATCCGTCCGCACCAGTGAAATCTCAAGCGGCCTACTATCTCGGCCTGACGCGCGATCCGCGCAGTGAACCGGGCGTGGATCGCGTGACGCGTGAACTTCGCGGCGGCGGCCTCGCCGAGTTGCCGCCTACTCCCGTTCCTTCGGCCTGGCTGGCGGGAGTGTTTCCCGGCGGTCTCGAAGACGAGCATCCTCCGCAGAAGGGGCCGATCGATCTGGCCGCGGTGTATGAAGTGCAAAAGGCCACGATTGGCTGGAAGTTGGCGGAAGGTACCGAGGGGCAATTCACATTCGACGCGACCAAGTACGGTGCGAGCTTCGCTTATTTCCGCATCCAAAGCCGTTCGCGCCAGCCGGCCTTGCTGACCGCGAAGGCGATCGGCACCACCCGCGTCTGGCATAATGGCCGCTCGGTATCGCTGCCTGCCGACGGAGCTCCAACACTATTGGACCTGCAACCAGGCAGCAATGAACTCCTGATCCGCACCAACAACTCGAAGACTCTCTTGTTGACGATCCAGGCCAAGGAACGCGTGACCGCCGCGGCTCCGGAAAAGGCCGATGCGGCGCTGCTCTCGGAACGGTTGAAATCCAGCAACGTGAAGGTCGGCCCGGAGTTTCTGGCCGTGAACTGGGAGAAGAGTTTGCTGGTGGGCGATAAGGATATCGGCCGGCAACTCTTCGGCAAACTCGGCTGCGCCAAGTGCCATGCCATCACCGCTGACCAGGCGGGAGCCGGTGCTCCAAGCCTCGCGGATGTCGGCAAGCGCTTCACGCCGACATATCTCGTGGAGTCCATTCTGACACCTGACAAGCAAGTGGCCGACGAGTTTCGGACGACGATTCTGACCCTGACCAATGGCCAGACGGTCAGCGGCCTACTGGTTCGCGAAACCGCCGGCGATGTGGAAATGATCCTCCCCGATACCTCGCGCAAGACGGTGAAACTCGCGGATATTGAGGAACGAAGAGTCAGCAAAGCATCGCCGATGCCGTCGGGACTGCTACGAACGCCAACGGAGCTACGCGATTTGTTGAGCTATATGATGAGCGAACGGCCGTCGCCACCGTGAGTTTCTTCAGCCCCGTTCACGGGGCTTTCCGCGTAGCGGTTTAGGCCCGCCGTTGACGGCGGGTAATGTGGCTTTAGCCCCGTTCACGGGGCTTTCCGCGTAGCGGTTTAGGCCCGCCGTTGACGGCGGGTGATGCATCGTACATAATTCTCTCCATTCAGCCCCGTTTACGGGGCTTCCCGCTGTTTCGCTTTAGCATCAATCATCCCCACGGTTGAAAAACGAACATGGCACGCAATTACTACTCAGAAATCAACCTGCACATCGTCTGGCATACCAAGGAAAGCGCCAGGCTACTTACCCCAACAGTCGAGTCTATTGTTCATCAATACATTCGCGGCCGATGCATCAACACGAGTGACTTGTACTTCCATGAGATTGGCGGGGTCGAGGACCATTTGCATCTGTGCATCAGCATTCCGCCGACGCTACTGATCAGTGAATTTGTCGGCCAATTGAAAGGTTCATCCTCTCACGATGCCAATCAAAAACTTGGACGCAAGGTGATCGAATGGCAGACCGGCTATGGTGTCGTCAGTTTTGGAACCAAGGATTTGCCATGGGTAAAGGATTACGTTCGAAATCAGAAAGACCGGCACGGCCGAAATAGCGTGGAAGATCGATTGGAACGAATCAATGCCATCGAAACCAGTGCTGAAGCGGAACCGCGAGAAGCCCCGTGAACGGGGCTCAAGAGACATTCATCCGTGACACGCCACCCGCCGTCAACGGCGGGCCTAAACCGCTGCGCGGCAAGCCCCGTGAACGGGGCTACAAAACAAGTCAGCCACTCTCAACCGCATTCCCCGGACCGCACTTCAACGGGGCTTCAACCGCCCCGCCTTGATCACGCCTCCCTGCATCACGGCGATGAAACGCTTGCGGTCTTCGAGGATCGAAATGTCCTTGAGCACGTCGCCATCCACAACCAACACATCCGCAAGCTTGCCGGGGAACAAGGTGCCGAGTTCGTGGTCTCGCCCCAGGATCTCGGCACCGGTTTTCGTCGCGCACATCAGCACCGTGAGCGGGTCGATCCCCACATAGCGAACGAAGCATGTCAATTCCCGCGCATAGTCGCCATGCGGATTCCAGGCGAAGCCGAAATCGCCGCCCAGTCCCAAGCGGCCTCCCGCCTTGAGGATCATGCGCGCACTCTCGGCTCCGCCTTCCAGGGTTTCCGTGTGCCCGTCAAGGACTCGCTGCGACATGCCATATTGCTTGCCGAGTTCGAGGCTGGCAATCTCGAAGTACAAGGCCGGCACACAGGGCACGTTGCGTTCGAGGAGCAAATCGAGCGCCTCCGTATCCATGAACGTACCATGCTCGATTGTGTCGTATCCGGCCCGGAGAGCGTTCTTGATCCCCGCGTTCGCGCGGCAATGGCCGGTGACTTTCATGCGGTGATTGTGCGCGGTTGCCACCACGGCGTGCATCTCCTCGAATGTCATGCAGAGCGTGTGATGGTCGTTCGTATCGGGAGCGGCCGCGTCTCCGGTGGGATAAGTCTTCACCCACTCGACGCCATCCTTGACCAATTTGCGCACGGCGGTGCGGGCTTCGTCGGGTCCGTTGATGAGCAGAATCAGCCCCTCCATGCCGATCTTGCGGAAGTCGGGATTCCAATCCATCATCCCGCCGGCACCGCAAATTTCCCGACCGCTGGCGGCCAGGCGTGGGCCGGGCGTAATGTCATTCTCGATCGCCTTCTTGAGCCAGACATCGACATTGAACAAGCAACCGCCGCTGCGGGCAGACGTGTAGCCGCATTCGAGGGCGAGTCGAGCGTTCGCGGCAGCCAGCAGGGTGACGTACTCGACGGGATATTTGATGTCGAGATCTTCAAGAGCCGCCACGTTGAAATAGGTCGGATGAAAGTGCGATTCGACGAGCCCCGGCATGATCGTGCCACCCTGAGCATCGATGCGCGCACTGGCGGGTTCGACTGGCGGCGCTTCCCGGGCCGGTCCCGCATAGGTGATCCGGCCATCGCGGATATGCACGGCGGCATCGGGCACCGCCGCACGGCCCGTGCCGTCGATAAGTTTTCCGTTTACGATTGCCGTGAAGCCGGATGCGATTTTCATGACGTATTTTGTCCTGAACCGTGGGTGGGGACAAGAAAATTGTACCTACTCAGGCTGTGATTTTCTCTCACTAGCCAAGCAGGATAGTATGCCGCTAAACAAGGAAGGATTGGCTTTTTGTCGTTATAGCCAAGGAGCGTCGTCGAAATGGAGTGCCGAGCAATCGTCGTTGTTTCCGGGATCCGAACGCGAGAAGGCATCCGCATCTGCGCAATCAAGGCGTGTACCAAGTGCGAGTAAGCGGCCGATTGCAGATGAAGGCCTTCATGCGGTGGCACGTGTTGGTCATCAACTTGTTGCGAGCGGAAGCTCTGAGCACGCTGAAAAAGGCGAAAACGGAGGGGACGGCCACGCACCCTGCAGATTGTTCGAATGGATACGTCCATTCTGGGGGTCATTCAACCCGAAAGCCCGCTGAATTGACAACGACCGACAACCCCACCAAGAGTGAAAAGTTCATGGATGCTCGACGTTGAAAAGAAAAACCAACTCAAGCGGAGGGGAAGAGACGGAACTTCAATAAAGTCACAGCCTCTCCGCGTGAGGTGTCTCTCTTCGTAGGATTGCCTTCCAAGGCCGTCCGAATCAACGCGGACGTCCTATGAAGGAGGGATCCTCACGCGGAGCGTGAGGAGTACTCTCCTCCGTTTCCCCCGCCATCGCACCCTATTTTGGACGCATCACATGTTTTTCTACCGTTTCGCATCGCTCGCCGTCATTGCGCTCGCCGTCACGACATCCAACCTCACCGCCGAAGAAAATTGGGCGCAATTTCGCGGGCCGACTGGCGGCGGGATCTCGACCGAAAAAGATCTGCCGCTCACCTGGGGCGGCCCAAAAAACGAGAACGTCATCTGGTCCGTTGATCTTCTTGGCGATGGCATTTCCAGCCCGATCGTCTGGAAAGATCGTCTGTTTCTCTTGAACGTCTCGCGGAAGGCGGACGACAAGAAAATCGGCCGCGATCTGCCGGAGCAGTACATGGCCTGCTACGACACCAAAGAGGGTAAACTCCTCTGGAACACGGTCGTACCGACTGGCCCCTGGAAGCGAGGCCACAATAATCGGGCGGGCGGCGGCTTTGCCAATTGCACGCCGGTGACCGATGGCGAACGCGTTTATGGGCTATACGGCACGTCGGTTCTGGTCGCGCTCGACTTCGACGGCAAGCTCGTCTGGCGGCAGGAACTCGTGCCGCACCGCTACGACATGGAGATGGCTACCAGCCCGATTATCTTCAAGAATTCGGTGATCGTCTATTGCGGGATGCAGGGCGGCTCGCGACTGGTCGCCTACGATCGCAAGACCGGCGACGTTATCTGGGACAAGGACCTGAAGGACACGGGCTACGGTCACAACACGCCGCTGATCATCCAGGTAAAAGGCAAGCCGCAGATGATCTTGATGGGATCCGGACTCGGCCCCGCCAAGAATGCGATTCAGAGCTTCGACCCGAAGACCGGCGAACGGCTCTGGTGGTGTGCCGGCAAGGGCGAAACGGCCTCGGCGGTACAGGTCAACGAGTTCGTCTACTGCGATTGCGGCCGCGGCGGCGTCGCCAAGCTGCTCGACCCCACCGGCATGGGCGATGTCACGAACACACACGTCAAATGGGAAGCCAATGTCCCGCACGCTCTCAGTTCGCCATTGATCGTGGGCGATTATCTCTATCGCCTGCACGATAACAACACGCTCACCTGTTGGGACATCAAGAACGGCAAGCAAGTCTATCAGGAGCGCCTGACGGGAATCGGCAGCAACTGGGCCAGCCCGATCGCGGATGGTGCCGGCAACATCTATCTGGCCAACGCGGGAACTAGCTTGGTCGTAGCATCGGGCCCGGAATACAAGCTACTCGCCACCAACAAAATGAACGACAGCAACCACGCGTCTCCCGCGGTCGCGGGGGGCCGACTCTATCTGTTGGGGACCAAGAAGCTATTTGCGATTGGGAAG
>JAIOQJ010000390.1 GCA_021413475.1 Planctomycetota bacterium
TGCGGATGACCTTGGCGAGGACTTCTTCCCCTTCGACCTTGAGATCGAGCGGTACCTTGTTCGAATCGGGCGGCAGCGGGCCCATCACCTGTTGCATGTTGGCCAGAATGTGCTCACGGCGTTTCGACCAGTCGGCCGCCGTCTTGATCGACATCGGCTTGCTATCGGCATCTAAAACCTGGAGCAGGTTAGTCTTATCGGCGTAGAACGGCGGCTTTGCTGGCTCCGCCTCCGATTTAGCGATGAATGCGAGGCAGCCAAGCAAGACGAGCATGAAACGCATGACGTATCCTCGATGGAGAGGTCAACGACGGGATTTTCGATTCATGATCCGGGTACGGTAGGTTAAATTCAAGTTTTGTTTTTGGAAAGATCGGAACAGATATAGCGATTGTCGATGCGCAAGAGGTCAGTTTATTCGCAAACGTTTCGTGGCAAGTTGCGTTGAAGTGTGGAACCTCGATCGTTTCTCCCTACACATTCCCCACCTACGATTCGTGGGAATGATGTCGGAGACGGATTGAATCGCACCCATTTTTCAGCGGAGATCTTCGGATGTTCACAAATCTGTTTCTCGCGGTGGCTCTTTTCGCAACGGCAGCACCTAATCAACCAATTCCAGTGAAGGAAAATCCTTCTGCGAAAGATGGCAAAGCGACGATCACTTCCCCGCCTCCTCGCCTTCTGGAACTCAAGCCGGAAGCGGACGGCAAGGTCAAGATCGCCGTCAACCGTCCCAAAAAGGCTCAGCCTGGTTTCGGCGGTCTTGGCGCACCCGGCGTCAAACCGATTCAGGGTGGCGGTGGTTTCATGTTTCAAAATCTCGAAAAGGTCAATTTGGCCGATGTGAAGGATCTGACCATCACCACGACCAGCGGCAAGGAAATAACGAAAGAAGAAGGGCTGAAATCGTTGGCCAAGGGCGGGTTTGTCGTCGTTTCAGCAGACGGAAAGAAAATATCCCCCGACTTTCTGAAGATGTTCAAGGACGACGTGCTGGTCTTGACATCGCCCGAGCTGGTCACCGGTTTCGGGAACGCGATTCTTTTCGGAAAATAAGCCAAATACGCGTGAAAACGCGACGCGGAGACTTCGAGCGGAGCGCTTTTCCGGCCGAGCGCATGACGATGCCCCCAGGGTTAAACGCTCCACTCCGGAATCCTTCCGCCTCGCGACTTCACGGCGAATTGAGATTTAATCGCATGTCAGCGTCATTTCTAACGCGGTACGCTCTTAGATCCCTCTGAACGACCATCATTTTAAGGCAAGACAAAATATGTTCGCGAAATGTTTCGTCTGATTTCTTGACAACGCGCCGCCGTGCCATTAACATCGCTGTCGCATCGAGATTCGCTACCCTGAGCATTCTGAACCTCTTTTGTCACGTAAATGCCATCGCTGGTCCGCTTTCCTCCTAGCAATGCTTGGGCAAGCGATCTTTGCGCTTGGGTTGCCACTTCCCCTACTTTCAGCAACGAACGCGGCGGAGATTCGTGATTGCGGCTGCTGCGAGGTCGATCGCACGGCCCAGAAATGTTGCTGCAAGCCAGTTGCCGTGCATCCCGAAAAGAAAAAGTCGTGCTGCGAAAAAACGCAGAAGACTGCAGACGAACCGGCCCATACAACAGAATCCTCTGGCGCGGCGTGGCATTGGGTGGGTGGAATTCAGCAACAGAAATGCCATGGACCACTCGGTGCTGTTTCGGGCAATGTGAGCCTTCTCGCCCTGCCGTGCGAGCTTCCCGCCAAATGGACCGGGGCTAAAACGCCCCGACAATGGAACGAGATCCCTCCTAATTTATTTCAGTCTCGCAGTTACGTTCCGCTAACGCCGCCTCCGAGAGCTCGCGCCTGATTTCCTTACGGGGACAATCAGGCGGTCTTGCCCTTCGACGGGAGTTAAGCTCCCTGTCTCAACGGGCGAGAGATCGGCAACAACGGCCGAAAGGACCATCCGCTCACGGGAAGAGAGGGCGATGTTGAGGAACCTCCACCTCTCCGTGCGAATGCACCCGAAGGTGGATGGTTGTTAGGCCTAGTCGATCGCGGGTTCGATTCCCGCCGGGAGCTTCGGTGTCAGCGTCTTGAAGTTGGTTTCGATCCGGTTTTCACCCGCGCGGAAGCGGTTTCCGCCGGATATGACCGGTTTTTAGTGGGTGCCGCTCCTATTGCGGTCGCGGCTCCTCTGTCAAGGAGTAGGTAGATGAAGCGGTTTGCAGTGCGTTTCGCGGTCGTGGCCGCGCTCGGCGTGGCAATGGTTGTATTCACGGGCAGCTCCAGCACGGTGGCCAACAATGCGGCCGAGCCGAGCATCAAGGATGTGATGACGAAGGTCAACAAGGGCAAGCCTTCCCTTTGCGCCGAGCTCAAGGGCGGCGTTTCCGCCAAGGAACCCAAGTGGGATGAACTCGCCACCAAGGCGAAAGAATTGACTCCTCTGGCCAAGGCTCTCGGCGCCAACAAGCCGCCGAAGGGTGACGATGCTTCTTGGAAGAAGTTCACGGACGCCTACGCCAAGGCCGCGGAAGATCTCGAAAAGGCCATCGGTGCGAAGGATGCCAAGGCCGCTGGCGCAGCCATGAAGGTGATTTCCAATTGCGGTGGTTGCCACGGCGCCCACAAGTAATCGAATAGCGTCTTTGACGCGAGCCCGCCGAGTATCTCGGCGGGCTTTTTGTTTGCATCCATATCTCGGACTCGATTTCACTTCATGCCTTCGCCTTCGAATCCGGAAAATACTTCGCGATCTGATTCGGATCTGTCTTCGTCATCCAACTGACGCACATCATCATCAGGAGCGAAACGCTCAGGCCCCAGAAGATGGGGTCGAACGTGAGTAGGTAGTACGGAGCGTAGCTGCTGTGCCGGCCCTCGCCGCCCATCGTCCAACCGTAGATGTAGAGCGACAGGACGGTCAAGCCGCCGCCAAGCATGCCGGCCAGCATGCCGCGTTTCGTGGCCCGCCGCCAATAGAGACAGCCGAGCATCGGAAAGAAGAACGCACTACTCTGACCTGTCCCCGTGAAAACGACAAGGTATTGCAGATAGGTCGGCGGCTTCAGCGCGGCAATCAGCACGCCGACGCCCACCAGGGTGGTCACGGTGTAGCTGAGATACTTCATCGTTTTCGTTGTGACGTTCGGATTGATCGACCGCTGGTAGATGTCGCGGACCAGACTCGACGAGATGACGAGCAAGAACGCCGCCACGGCCGACATGACGGCCGCGTAGGGCGATGCCAGCAACATGCCCGCTATAAAGGGATGCGGCGCCAATCGCCTCGCCATCTCCGGCATCACACTATCGGGAATTCCGCCATGTGACGCGAGGAACTCGGTGGGATACATTGCACGCGCGCAGATGAAGATAATGACCAGGCATGAATACGTGACGAGATAGTAACCGCAGACGACGATCATCGCCTTGCGCAGACTCTGTGAATCTTTGAACGACATCAAGCGAACCATGCCGCTCGGTTGGCCGGCCGAGGAGAGCGACCACATCAGGAAAAAGGAAAACGCCATCGATAGCGGTAGGAACCCGGACGGCCCCGGTCCCTCGGCCAGCGCGGGATCCTGTTGCCGCAACCGTTCGGTCGCGGCCGAGAGGCCGGTGACGGTTTCGCCGCTGGGCATGGTAACGTCCGCCACCGCACGGACCGCCAGAATGGCGAGCATCGTGACGCCGACGATCTTGACGATCCCTTCGAGTACATCGGTCCAGGTGACGGCCCAGAAACCGCCGTAGGTTGTGTAAGCCACCACGGTGAAAGCGAAAATGCACAAGCCGATCAGGTAGCCTTGATCGATCGTGCCGCCCAGAATCGGGATGCTCAGTTCGACCTTGGGCAGGTCGAGGGCGGTGCGCAACACCATGCCGCCCGATTTGAACTGAGCCACCATGTTGAACACGAGGAAGCAAAAAATCAGAATCGTGGCGACCAAGCCGAGGGTCGGACTATTGAAACGATCGCGAAAGACGTCGGGAACCGTTACCGAGCCCTGAACTCGGGCAATTTGGTTGAGACGTTTGCCCATCAATGCCATGGCGGTGAGCGGCACGACCATGTAGCTGGCGATCCAGAGGGCCATCACCCAGCCGTTGGTGTAAATCAAGGCAGGGAAACCGGTGAAACTGCCGCCGCTTATGGCGGTGCCGGCCACCGACAGGGCGAGCACCCAGGCCCCCAACTGTCGGCCGCCGACGAAATAATTCTTGACGAAATTGCCCTTCTTGGAGAGTCGATGCGACCAGATGCCAAGCGCCATGACGCCGATCAGGTAGCACACGAACGCCAGCAGCACCATCAAGCTTTCAGAAGAAAGTCCGAGAGATTTCATGACTGGGCCTCCTCTTTCTCGAGGCCCAGCGCGTCGTCCTTCATGCCGAAGAAGCCGAAAAGGAATGTGAAAACCGAGCAAACGATGGCCGGGGCCACGATGCCGTAACAGATCCACATCGGCATGCCGAAGCGATGCTGAGTGATCGCCGCGGGACGAACATCGGCGATGCCGTTCTTAACGAGCCAGCAATCGGCCGCATGAGAGTAACCGTTCAGATAACAGTAACCGACGGTCCAGATCAGAGCGAAAAACCAGACGATCCACACGACCCACGCCTCGCGGCGCGAATTCTTGAAAGTCTCTGCAGCGGGATCAAGCATGAAACAAGTCCAATCCGAGAGGTAGGTTCAACGAGCAGGGGATGATTGTACCTAACCCGACGGGTGGACTAAAGAGGGGAGTTGAGAAAAAGTTTGACCGGATCTCGTGAAGCCGCGACGCGAAGTCTTCGGAGCGGAGCGCTCTGCGCATCGAAAAGGGATCGCTTATTCGGGGAACAAAGCGCTCCGCTCCGGAAACCCTCCGCGTCGCGGCTTCACGGGATTACTTTCTCATATCCACAGTAAATTCATTCGGCCCGCTCTTCACGGTCGCTTTGAGGTCGCTCGTGTCGGGCTTGGTGAATTTCGAGGGGATGTCGTCGTTCTTGATCTTCTTGCCGTTGAACGGATATCGACCGTCGTACACAACGGTGATGAAATACTCTCCAACCGGCGCTCCGTCGAACGGGCCATTGCTACTTAGCGTGAACGAGCCGTCACCTTCGATCAGGCCGTCGGCAATGACGCGATAAGAATCTTTGCCCATCGTCGTGGCCTTTTGATGAAACGCGACCGTGGCACCGGCGGGCGGCGCTCCGTCGAAGTAAACGAACCCGCGCACCGGATGCGTCGGCTTGCGGTCGAACGGAATCACCGGTTCGACCGTTTGCGGAACTTGCAGATCTTCGGGATAGATGCCATCGAGCATGATGTTGGCCAGGATCGGTCCGGACTTTTTCATCGTGATCCAGACAAGATGATCGAACTCGCCGTAGTTCACGCCGCGCAGTTTGCTGCCGCCGCCCGTGGTGGCCAGTTGGTAATAGTTCATCCCCTGGCGCACGAATTTCTGGTAGCGATGTACATGCCCGGCAAAGACGGTGTAGTTCCGGCCGGCGAGGAGCTTTTCCACATCGCCCCAGCCGTTCTTTTCGACATCGCTGTTCCAGATCGGCTTGTGCAACGAGACGATTGTCCAGTGAACATTCTTGTTCTCTTCGAGGGCCTTCTTGATGTAGGCGACCTGATCGGGGGTGATGTTGGTGCTGCCGGGCGGGTCTTCCGAGCAAAGCTGCAGGAAGAGCACGTTCTTGTAGACGAAGTGGTAGTAACGCCGGCCGAACTTCTCTTCCCAGATTTTCTCTTGTGAGACGTTGGCGATATCGTGGTTGCCGACAACGTAGAAGAACGGCATCTGCAAGCGCGAGGTGAAGTTCTGGAACTCTTTCCACTCTTTGGCAATCTTCTCTCGATCGGTCGAGTACCCCTCGATTAAGTCGCCGACGGAGAGGACGAATTCCGGCTGCAACAGGTTCAGTTGCTCGACGGCCTTCGAGAAGATCTTCTCCCGATGCCCACCCGTGCGATCGCTGACAACGGCGAATTGAAATTCCAGCGGGTCGCTGTTCATCCGCAAGTTCGTCCACGGATTTCGTGCTTCCGACAGGATTTGCAAATTCGGCGGCAAATCGGCCTTCGGATCCGCCGCCTGCCGCGAAAACGCGACGGCAACGACCAAAACGGATGCGGTAATCAGGCCGAGGAGGAACTGTTTCATGGATGCGAGTCCAAAATTGTCGAAAACTGGAGAGCTTGGAGAGTCTAGCTAAACCGATAATGGTCTGAAACTCAAGCGAGAAGTTGAAGAAGTTTGTGGGTAGGCATCTGCAAAGTAGGTGGGAAATAGGTGGTGTGGACGTTTGATTGATTGGAGCCTGGAATTTACTCCCGGCTTTTTCGTCAGGAGACGCATCATGTCTGAATTGCAGCTGACTCCGGAACAAGAAGCGGAAGCGAAGCAGATCGCGGAGATCATCGGCAAGAACGCACAAGAAGAAGCCCTTGAGATGGCTCGGCTGCTGGTGTCGAAGCAGGACAGTGAGATATTCGGCAAGACGGAGTTCGAGATTCGCGATCGGGTCCATCGTCTGGGGGCACATGCCATCGAGACCGCCCTCACGGAGCGAAAAAAAAGGGGTACCAAGGGTCGAGCATGACCTGCCCGCACTGTCACGAATCGGCCAAGTTCGTTCAATACCGTCCCAAGACGTTCGTGCGTCTAATCGGTGAGAATCGCTTTCGCCGAGCCCATTATCATTGTCAACATTGTCGTGCGGGACATGTTCCCTGGGACCGAACGCTCCGCGTGTCGCCGCGCTGCCTGACACCCGGCGCCGAAGAAGTAACAACGCTGGCTGGAGTTCAAGAAAGCTTCGCTAAGGCGGCGGAGCGGACACCGCTAAAGCTGGCGGGTTTGCGACTCAGCGAGTCGACGGTGCAACGCGCCACCGAAGCGGCGGGGGACAAACTCGGTAACCATTTGAGCAGTGGTGCCGTGCTTGGCGAACCGACTGCGTGGAAGTGGAATCTCGACTTCACCGGAAAAACCTGCGGTTATGTGAGCCTGGATGCGACTGGGATTCTGATGCAAGGACCCAACGGAGCGAAGGTCGATGGGCGCATGATCAACGTCGGCATGGTCTACAATCCGCAACCGCGTTTGCCCAATGAAGAAGCCCTGACCAAGCCGTGCGATGGCTCGCGCTATCTGGCGGGGCTCTACACGTTGGAGGAACTCGGAGAACAGTTGCGTCGGCAAGCGGCTCAGGTCGGCATGGGTCAGGTGGAGCAATGGATCGCATTGAGCGACGGCGGCAATGGGCTCGAAAACTTCTTTGACGTCTACTTCCCAAACGCGGTGAAGATCTTGGATTTCCATCATGCAACCGGCCATCTAACGGAACTCACCAAGTTGTTGCGGCCTGGAAACGCCGCCAGCCGGTTGCTCCATGACACGCCTACCCCAACTCATTGCGTGCGAAGATCCACTCTTCAATTGGCTTGCCTTCCATCAGGTGCTGGTGAACGAAGAGGGGGATGCGTTTTTTCGTCATCCCCGCGTACCAAGTTCCCTCGGGGTATACGACGACGATCGGGCCATCCTGGCAGATGCGCAGGCAGCCAACCTTGGTGCGGTAACACGCGTTGGGGCCGGAACTCAGCGACAGGTTCTGTTCCTTGAGGAGCTTCTTCAGTTCATCCCAAGCCTCCTGCCCCACGTCAGCCGGGCAGCACTTGTCTCCCGTGCAAAGGAAGACATGCCGATGAAACTCGCCAATGCCGAGTTTCTCGGCGACGTCTTTTAGTTTTTCCATTCGCGTTTTCCCCTTACTACCTCACCCTTTCCTAGGGAAGGAAGGCTGGGGGGACAGGTTCGATTCACGTTAGTACGTGAAGACCATTTCCGCGAAGGCGGCAAAGAGGGGATCGACTTTGGAGCCGGGGCTGCCGAAACCGTTGTACAGTTGCTTGAAACCGTTGGTCGGAATCAGCGTGGCGGCTCCGAAGAGCATGATGATATTGTTGTTCAGTAAGGGACGATATTCGAAGCCGGTGCTTAAATCGACGCCGATTTCGCGGTCAATTTTTCCCTGGAACGTGAACTGTTCGAGCACGTTTGTCTTATCGAACCAAAGGAAATTCGCGTTGTTGACCATGCGAAGTTTGGGGGTGAGATCAAAATCGACGCCGGCGTTCAGAACCCACAAGCCGGGATTCACGAAGTTGCTCTGCCCCTGAGTCTTACTTGAACGCAGGTCGGACAAAATACTGTTGCGGTTCGTCAGGTTGACGCCGAACAGGGGAATCTGCTGGCGGCCCCAGAAGCTGAATTCGCTGCCGGCGAAGTTTACATTGTCGAGGATCGAGTCGAAACCGGTCGCATGCCCGTCGTTGATATTGCCGTCGCCGGAAGCGTAGAAGCCGGAGACGCGGAACCGAGCCCAGTCGCGATCGTAAGACAATTCCAGGGCTGCCATCTTCCCGTTGATGTCCACTTCCTGACCGGCCAGCGGATTCATGCTATCGCGGCCGAGTACCCAGTAGAAGGCATGTGAAATGTTGTAACGATCGACGTGCCCGTCGCCGGCGAAGCCCAGGTACGTCGCTTCGACGCGATGCGGTTGAAAGACACCCGCCGGATCGGGCCGGACCAAGAACTTATTGCGATCAAACAGGAACGACGGGCCGTCGTCATTATGATGAACGCTGGCCTGCACCGTGTAACCGGGGAAAATGAAATCCTGGCGGTAGTAGTTGAAGATAAAGATGTTCTGGTTGCGATCTTTGAACGAGTTCAACCCGGTGTTGGTGTCTTTTTCCGCTTGCCGGAAGAACGCGACGTTGAACTGGTCGCGGTTGCCGTTGCGGGTACCGAACAAGCGAGCCGCCCGGTTGATATCGCTGAAGATGAAGCCGCGGAAATCGCTCGTGAACGGTTGCGAGCCGACCCGCAACGACATGAAATCGTATTCGGGACTCAGATCGACGAGCTTCTTTTCCACGAAGTACTCTTGCAGCGTGGCCCAGCCTCGATCGCGATCGAGGCCCTTGCGCACATCGGGGCTGACGACGCCGAGCTCTTCGACGTGCAACAAGTTGAAATTGAACGCGGGCGTCAACTTCACGCGCCAGTCGATCGGTTTGAACGAAGTCGTGTCGCCGTGGAACAAATCGAACGACAGAAACAGATTCGTGCTATTGAACATCTGATTCGGCCGGCCGAAGAAGTCGGTCTGGTAGGCGCGAGCGGTGCTTTCGAAGGGCGTGGTCGCCGTGGGAAGCTGTCGGCCCTCAAAGAGCGAACTTAAAGTCGCGGTGAACTTGAAAAATGTATGCTGTCCGATGATCGGATAGTCGCCCTTGAGGACATTTTGGTTGTACGGGTCCTGAACTCGCCCAAGTTTGTAGGGATAGTCATCGCCAAACGGGAAGCCAAGCCCGTAACGATCCCAATAGGGCGATCCTTGTCGCCAGCGATCCTCGACGGGGGCGAAGTCATCATTCGATCCCGTGCGTGGCACGATGCTGCTCGGTCCAGTGTAGCCAAGCGGCGGATCAAACACGGTTGACGGCCGTATGAACGTATCGGTCGATGACTGAAAATCGGCGCGAGGATCAAGCGGACGATCGAGGAAACTCGGCCGTTCGTCACTAACTTTCAGCATATTTGGCTGTGCCGGATCGCGAATGACCTCCAGTATGGGCGCGGAATCGATCTGCGGGACGATCGGCACGATCACCGTATTGGGGGCCGAGTCAATCTGCGGGAGGATTGGTGCACTCACCGTATTGGGGGCCAAGTCGATCTGCGGAACAATTGGCGCCGCCACTGCTGGACGCTTCAACAAGGGCGGTGGCTCAAGTAGGACCGGGCCATCGGGTTCTAACTGTTTGCGTTCCGCATTGGGGACGGTTTGCTGCTGCACTCGGCTTGGACGCGCCGGGTGGTCGGCCCTCTCTTTGGGTTCGACAACGGGGACGAATTGGCCATGCACCGCGGGCGTCATCGCCAGCAGTAGTACGCCAATAATGATGCGGCGCAGGTGGCAGGCTCGCATCCGGTGGGTCCCCATCAACGTCATCTCCCGAAAATCAGGAAGTCCGGGCGGCGCACGGCCCGAGAGAGGCCGCGCACGTGTCATTGCATACTAGATCGGCGTTCAGATTGCCGATCTTGAGTGATTTGACGCCTGTAACGGAAGTAACGATTAAGGAAGTTAGGCCGTATGGGGGAGAGATTTCTACGTTTGGGGACTTTACTTTCGAAGGATTCGCATGACGCGTGCTTCCCGCCGAGAAAATGGAAAGAATGGGGGGAATGCAAAATACAAAACACTCAGTGCAAAATAGAATTGGAAGAGAGCCAATATTTCGAAGAGATGGGAAAATGCGCAGATGAGGATACTAGTCACCGCCGGTAACACGCAAACGCCAATCGACATGGTGCGATGTCTGACCAACATCTTTACAGGCCGCACCGGGGGCAGGATCGCGATCGAGGCATTTCGGCGCGGCCATCAAGTTACCCATTTTACTTCCCACCCCGAGGTGATTGCCGAACTCGCCGGACCCCTACCGTTTCCAGCCGAGCACTGGACTCTCCAGCCGTATCGCACCTTCGATGATCTCCAGCGTTTGCTGGCGACGACGATTCCCAACGGCGGGTTCGACGTCATCATTCACGCCGCGGCCGTTAGCGACTACGCCCTCGCCGGCATTTTCGCCACGGAGAAGAACGACGTGCTCGTCGATGTTTCCGCCGGAAAGGTGAAGAGTCATCACGCCGAACTTTGGTTGCGAATGGTCCCGACGCCGAAGCTCATTGATTCGATCCGCGAACCATGGGGCTTCATGGGCACGCTCGTCAAATTCAAGCTCGAAGTAGGCATGGGCGATGCGGATCTCCTGGCCGTCGCCGAGAAGTCTCGCACGCAATCGCACGCCGATCTGATGGTGGCGAATACCCTCGAGGGATCGCATGAATGGGCTTTCGTCGGTCCGATTGAAGGGCAGTACACTCGGGTTTCTCGGGAAGAATTGGCTTCAAGCGTTTTGGCCGAGGTCGAGCGTCTTCAAATTGCAAAGTCATCAAGCGGCGCATGAGGAATGGATTTCCTAGGACGGCTTGGAAGGCAATCCTACGTTAAGGAATACTGTCAAAGTAACTACCCGATTGATGCGGCAAGCGCCTCGTTCGCGCGACAAGAGCTCGGTGGCGTACAATCGCTGGCGAGCCAAGTCGTGTCAGCGCCTAAGTGTTTGATTCCTCCAGGCACTAACGCAACCTGGTTCGCCGCCGATGTTTCTTCCCGAACCAGCGGAGCATCCGATGAGCGACTCGTTCTCGCGAAGCACCCGGGGTGCCGTCGATGCGCGCGGCTGGGGCCTCACGATGCGGGCCTGGAGCAAGGCCTCCGGGTTCGATGACATCGATCTGGCCAAGCCGATCGTCGGCATCGCCCAGACGTGGAGCGAAGTCAATCATTGCCACATCCACTTCCGGGAACTGGCCGAGGCCGTGAAACGCGGCGTCTGGCAGGCGGGCGGCTGGCCGATGGAGTTCCCGACCATCTCCCTGGGTGAATTCCACACCCGGCCGACGACGATGCTTTTCCGCAACTTGCTCGCCATGGACGCGGAGGAAATGATCCGCGCCCAGCCATTCGACGGCGTGGTTCTCCTTGCCAGTTGCGACAAGAATGTTCCCGCCCTCTTGATGGGAGCCGCCTCCGCGGGAAAACCGGCGATCATGCTCACCGGCGGGCCGATGCTCGCATCGAAGTGGAACGGCCAGACGCTCGGTGCCTGCACCGATTGCCGGCGGCTAACCGAGGATCTACGGGCCGGAAAAATCTCGCTCGACCAGTATCGGGAAATTGAAGATGCCATCGGCCGTTCGACGGGCCATTGCATGGTGATGGGCACGGCGTCGACCATGGCCTCGATCACCGAAGCTCTCGGCATGGCTCTCCCCGGCACGGCGGCGATCCCGGCGCCCGACTCACGGCGATTACGCTTGGCGGAAGCGGTGGGTCGCCAGATTGTCGAGACCATCAAGAAAGAGATCACCCCCGCCCAGGTGATGACCGAAAAGGCCTTCGACAACGCGATTCGCGTGTTGATGGCAATCGGTGGTTCGACCAACGCCATCGTGCATCTGGTCGCCATGTCCGGCCGGATGGGGCGAAAACTGGCACTCGAACGGTTTGACGAACTGAGCCGAACGACGCCGTTGATCGTCGATGTCCGCCCGTCGGGCAAGTTCCATATGGAAGAGCTTTTCGAAGCGGGCGGCATCCCGGCCGTCCTCAAGGAACTCTCACCCTTACTGCATCTCGATTGCCTGACGATCACCGGGCGAACGCTCGGCGAGGAGATCGAGAAAGCCGAGGTGAAGCGGCGCGACGTGATTCATCCATTGAGCGAACCGATGGCCAAGGAAGGCGGCCTGGCCATCCTGCGCGGCAACCTCTGCCCGCGCGGGGCGGTCATCAAACAATCGGCCGCATCGCCGCATCTTCTGAACCACACCGGCCGTGCGGTGGTCTTCCTCAATCAGGAAGACCTGGAGAATCGCATCGATTCCCCCGATCTCGACGTACGCCCCGACGACGTTCTGATTTTGCAGAATGTCGGCCCGATCGGTGCACCCGGCATCCCAGAATGGGGTTCGATCGCCATGCCGCGAAAGTTGCTCGATCAAGGCGTCCGCGACATGGTGCGCATTTCCGATGCCCGCATGAGCGGCACCGCCAGCGGGACGGTCATCCTGCACGTCTGCCCCGAAGCCGCCATCGGCGGCCCGCTGGCCCTGGTTCGCGACGGCGACCTCATCGAACTCGACGTTCCGAACCGGACGCTGAACGTGAAAATCTCCGACGCAGAATTCGCCGAACGCCGTGCGGCGTGGAAGCCTGCTCCCGCAAAATACTCGCGCGGTTACGGCAAGCTCTTTCTTGAGCACGTCAATCAAGCGGATGAAGGGTGTGATTTTGATTTCTTGGTGGGGGCGGGGCTGTGAAAACTCCGCTACGATTTCCACTTCTGAACGGCCCAGGTCAAGACTTTTCAGGTTCATCTTGCATCGAATACCCCGTAGGCAGTAGCATAGGCGATCTTCAAAGATTTTGATCCGCGAGCCATTGGCGAGCGGGGAACCAGGGAGGGTTCCTCTTGGCCGAAAAATCGTTTCGACTTATTCGTGATGCCTTGAGCCGTGCCGCGTCTGAACCGGCCGGTTTTGCCCTATTGGCCAGCAAGACCGAACCGGGTTTGTTTCCGCCGACCTCCCCGGCCAAGGCCGCGGCGGAACATTGCAAGAACGAGGGGTTTCTGCACGTGCTTCGCACCGAAACCAAAGGGAAACTCACGCGCGAGATTTGCGCTCTGACTGATAAAGGCCGCCATTACTTGGTTCGCGAGGCAAATCCCAGCGATGTGCTGGAGGACTTTATTCGCGTGCTGGAGAGCCGGCACGCCGATGTGGAGACGCTCGCCCAAAACGTTCAACAGATGCAGGAGAGCTTGCTCGGCATCCGCTCGGCGGTGGAACAGATTCTCCCCCGGCTGGCCTCGCACTCGGTTGGTACCAACGGAAAAACTCACAACGGTGTGTTCATGAACGGAACGGCCGCATTGCTCGAATCGCCGACGACCACGACCACGGAAACCCTGATTGCCGAGGTGAAGGCGAAGTTGGCCGAGTGGCACGAATCGGCCGGGGCTTCGGAAGATTGCCCGTTGCCGGAATTGCATCGCCGCCTGGAAACTGCCGAGCGCACCAGCATCGGCCAGTTTCACGACGTTCTCCGCCAGCTTCACGAGGATCGCATGATCTACCTGCACCCGTGGACCGGCCCGCTTTACGCTCTGCCCGAACCGGCTCTCGCCTTGCTGGTGGGGCACGAGATTGCTTACTATGCGAGTATTCGCTAAAAGGCACAAGAAAATGAACCACAGAGACACAGAGAAGAAATGCTGCGACAGACAACAACCAATGGATGCTAACTCGATTTTTACCACTCTTCTCTTGTCTCTTGTTTTCTCTGTGAACTCTGTGCCTCTGTGGTAAAATCTGCTTTTAACGTGTTCAAATGGAAAATTGTGAAGTGAGAATGACTTCTCAATGAACTTTGACGGGAAGGAACCCCATGTCCACCATTACCATGCCAGAGAGACCCGTCACCGAACGGGCAATCGAAACGCTGAAACGGGCGGGGAATCCGTTCCGCAACTACTTCGCACGCAACCCGGACGATGAAGTCTGCGCGCGTTATCACGTTCCCGAACTCTACGCCTCCGAGCGCGAACTCCTTCTGAACGTCGTCGATCTCTACCGCTACGATCCGATGACCCACTCGGAAATCGTGCCGATCCTCGGCAACAAGGGCGCGGGTAAGACGCATCTCCTGCACTCGATCAAGCATGGCGGCGAGGGCGCGTGGCAGATGCTCGTCACGCCCGGCGTCTATCAGAAAGACAGCGATTTTCTCGAATACCTGCTCTACCAGATCATCGACACCCTGCTCGGCGGCGGCCAGCAACGCGGCGTGCGGCCGCTCGAATGGATCGGCGAACACGTCGTCCGTCGGCTGCTTGTCTCGACGCTGCGCGACATGCCGACCGAGCAACGGCTCGATCTCTTCCCGCCGCCCGGCCTGGCCCGTTGGGCCCGCAGGCTCGGACTTGGCCACACGCAGGCGCAAGAACGCTGCCAGTGGGTGATCGACCAACTCAGCGGCGCATCGCAGTTCGGCCGCGCGGCCATGCCGGTCGCGCAAGCTCTCGCGGAAGCGGGGCTGACCAGCGACATCGCGCTCGACATGGTCTGCAAGTACGTCGAAAAGACGGAAGCTCATAACACCGCGGGCCTGATGCGCCGAGCCATCTATCAGGGCTTGGCCCGTTCGTATTTGCTCAAAGATGAATCGGTGATCGCGACGTTCCTCACCTACGGCTTCGCGGAACTCGAATTCCAGGTACGGCCGACCCGCCAGGATCTCGTGCTCGCTCTGTTCAAAGTGTTGATGGAAGTCTTCCGTGCCCTGAAGACGCCTGTGGTGGTCGCCTTCGATCAGCTTGAAGATCTCCTCCTGGCCCGCCGTAGCGACGACGCTCACAAGATTGCAGAGGCCTTCTTCGCCGGCATCGTGCAAGTGATGCACCAGATCGACGGCCTGTGCTTCCTGATCTTCGCCGAGCGCGGCCTTTGGAACCGTTTCGTCCCTTCGCTCGACGGCTACATTCAGGATCGGCTCAACAATCCGGTGCATGTGCCGCGTCACGGCACCATCAAAGCTCTGCGGCTCGAAGCCCCGCCGGCCGATCTCGTGCAACGCGTCGTCGAAGCGAGACTGGCCCCGTGCCTGAATCAGATTGCCGACCGCGATCAACTTTCCGAAATCTATCCGTTCACGCCGGACCAGATTCAACGAATTGCCGGCACCGAGCCGACGTTGCGCGATATGCTCCAACAGTTCCGCCATCTGTTCGATCACATCGTCTATGGCGAGAGCGATTCGCGCACCCTCGTGCCGCGCGAAAGCGTGAAGATAGCCCTGGATGAAGAATTCGCTCTCGCGTCGTCCAAAGCGCAAGCTCCGACGATGACGGTCGAGGAACCCGAGGTGACCTATTCGGTCAAATCGGTGGCGATCATCGAAAGCCCCGAAACGCCTTCGGTGCCGCTGGCATCAGAAGTTGAGGTCACCGACTTTCGGACGGCCGCTCCGTCTGTTTTGACGTCAACATCGATGCTCGAACTCTGGGCCCAGGAAGAGCGTTCGGCCCGCCGCAAGCTCGAACCGGAAGGGGCTCTGACGGGGGCCACCCGTGAACTTCAGGGCGGCCTCGGTGCGTTCCTGCAATCGTGCCTCGAACATGGCGTGAAAGTCGGTCCGTGGCGGTTGCAGCACGTTGTCCCCGAATATCCCTTCACGGAACACCCGACTTACGGTGTGATCAGCATCGCGCACTGGGCGTGCAAAGACGGCCAGCCGTGGAAAGTCGGCATCGGCCTATTCCTCGCCAAGGGGGCCGGCAAGCCGCGCGATCTCGAAGTGAAACTCGCGATCATGGACCAGGAACCGGCCATCATCGACCATCTGATTCTGCTTCGCCCCGAGGACGACCTGACGCTCACCGGCAAGAGCAAACAGATGTGGCAAGATACGGAGAAGAAAGGCAAACACGCCCGCCTCGAACCCCTCGACCTCGACGGCTTCGCGACCCTCTACAGCTTCCCGCGCTGGCTGGCCTCGCTCACGGAAGCATTCCCCGCCGGCCAACCGGTTCCCAATCTCGCGGACCTGATCCAGGACCACTGCGAGAAATTGCTGGAACAAGTGTGCATGCCGGTGCAGGGGTGAAAGGGCCTTGGGTCTTCGTGGGACGGCCTTCCTTGGCCGTCCTTTCTTATTGTGACGGCCAATTGAAAAATGGTGGTCGGAAGTCGACTCCTTTTGGTTACCCAAAAGCGTATTTCGGAGCTGAACCATGTGCATATCAGTTTTTTTGGCGGCGTCACTCTTGTCAGTAGACGTAGCATCTCAGAACGCTGTGCGTTTAGAGATTGCAAGGACGATTCACTGCTCGCCATTGCCCGTTAAGTGGAAAGGAAAGCTGCTCGGGAGATTGATAAAAAATGGGGATTCAATGGAAACTGTCGAGGGAATTTTGGACGGGGAGCCACACGGACTCTTCTCTACTGGTCCAACAATTGACCCGATTCTATTTTATCGATCATTTGGAATCACGATCTTCACAAAGTCGAGACGCGTGATCCTAACGGACGTTAATTAATAGAATCTAAAAACGGGGTCGGGAGTCGTTTTCAAGACACGACTCTCGATTTGCTTCCGACTACATCAAAGCGCCATCCTATTTCAGGCCCAAGTATACCCATCTCGCCTCCAAATCGACCCGCTTGTGGATATGGCTCGCATCAAAAAGCGAGTCGATAATCGTATGCGCCCGGCCAAGCACATCCCACTCCTGAGCCG
>JAIOQJ010000500.1 GCA_021413475.1 Planctomycetota bacterium
ACGGCATCGTGCGACGAACGGCCTTCCGGCATATCGGGGAGGCTTTGCCATTTCTTTGTCCTGGGATCAAAACGAGCGGCGGAGGCGATGGAATGAATGTCGCTCTTTTCGGTCGGCCCATTCTTTGGCTGCATGCCGCCGATGCGGTAGATTTGCCCCCCATGAGCGACGACGGCGGTGCCTTGCACGATAGGCCCGCCCGGGAGCTCTTCCCATTTCGCTGGATTGGCGATACTCAGCCGCAGGAACTGGCCAAGCGTGGTCTCGGTCGAGTAATTGTGCGCTTTCCCCGCGTGCCCGCCATAGACGTATGCGAAACCATCGCTAGTTGCCGCACCGAAACTCGTCACGGGTTTTGGCATGGCTGGGAGTTCCGGATCTGCGGCGAGGGCAGGGAACGCAAAACCCAGGACCAGAAGGCAGCGAATCATGACAGCGACTCCGCGAGGAAGGAAAGTAATATTGTATCCAGCGATTCAGCTCCGGTCGAGCGGGGTCGCGTGAGCGCCCGTGTTTGAGCGCTCGGCAACGCGGGGCGCTCACGCAACCCCGCTCGCAAAGTTTGCAATAGCCATCCGGCACCAGATCGCTATTGATGGAAATACCCGATTGCCCGGAGGAGCAACCATGAATCCCGCCGTCAGCGACTTTCAGGCCCGCAAGCAGGTGATCCGCGAGCAGGCGCATGCCAACCGCAACGCCCTCGCCGAGAAGGACGCCCTCAGCAAGATCATCTGCGACAAGTTCATGGCCTTGCCGGCCTACGCCGCCGCCAAGACGGTCATGTTCTACATCGATGTGCGCTCCGAAGTCCGCACCCGCCACGCGCTGCCGGAAGCCCTGGCCTCGGGGAAGAAGATCATCGTCCCCTGGTGCAACGAGCAAGGCGAACTGGAACTCTTCCATCTGACGAACATGGATGAACTCGCCGTCGGTATGTACAAGATTCTCGAACCGAAACCGGAACTCCGCCGTTTGCCCGAGAAGATCGTGGGCCCGACGGACCTCGACATCGTGATGGTGCCGGGTGTGGCGTTCGACCGCCGAGGGGCCCGGATGGGCCACGGCAAAGGTTATTACGACAAGTTGCTGCAACACGCACGCAAAGAGACCCCGCTGATCGCGCTCGCCTTCGAGTGCCAATTCTTTCCAGAAATCCCCACTGCTGGGCACGACATCTTCATGGATTTCATCATCACCGAGGCGGAGGTTTACACTGGAAAAGGCCGAGGACCGCACTGAAGATCGGGTCAATTCTTTTGGCGAACCACGTCGCGTTAGCGCGTGGAGCTTCGCGAATACTCCACGCCTTTACGCGACCTGGCTCGCCAGAATCCCCCTGTTCTCGCCATCCATTTCTCGCTAAACTAATAGCATGCTAATCATTACCTCACTAATCGATCACATCGAGATCCCTCGTGCTTGACCATGATTTCAAAGAGAGCCTAGGCTACTGGACCTGTCAGACCGCTCATGCGCTCGAGAAAGCGATGAACGAGGAACTGGCCGCGCATGGCATCACGTATCAGCAGTGGCAAGTTTTGGCATGGTTGTCGCTGGCAGGTGGCGAGATGACGCAGGGCGACTTGATCGAGCGACTGAAAATCGAACCGCCGACGCTGGCGGGGATTCTCGAGCGCATGGAACGATCGGGCTGGGTCGTTCGCGAGACGGATCCGGAGGATCGCCGCAAAAAGATTGTACGCCCCACGCCCGCGGTCGAGCCGGTCTGGAAGCGGATGGTGACCTGTGCGAAACAAGTGCGGGCACGAGCCTTTCGGGGGTTGGATGAGGCGACAGTTCGGCAGACCCGAGAGGTGCTGGCGACCGTGCTGGAAAATTTGTCTTCGGACGCCGCTCGAAGGGAGAAATCAGCGTGAAACTCTCCGATTTGGCAAGACATCGAAGTTGGGCAGTTGGAGCGATTCTATTCGCATTCGCCGGTTGCCGGCCGGCGCTGAAGGCCCCTCCTCCCCCGCCGCCTCCGGCCGTCACAGTGATCCGACCAATTTCGTATCCTGTGCAGTCGTATTACGAGTACAACGGATACCTCGATGCGGTCGAATCGGTGCAGATTCGGGCGCGGGTAAAGGGAGTCCTTGAGGAAGTCAAATTCAAAGAGAGCACCGAGGTCGAGATCGGCGATGAGTTGTATCGCATCGACACGCGCGAGTACGACGCCGCGGTGAAGAAAGCGGATGCCGATCGGCTCAAGGCAGTGGCGGAACTTCGCCGGGCGAGAGCCGAGGAAGAGCGATCCAAGCCACTGCTCGTCCTCCGCAATCTAAGTGCCGAGGAGTTCCAACAGCGAGTGGCCGCGCGGGAGACGGCCGAGGCCATGATCAAGCAAACCGAAGCGGTGCTTGAAGGGGCCGAGCTCGATCTGAGTTATACCAAAATCAAAGCACCCATTGCAGGGCAGATTAGCCGAACCTTGGTAACGCGCGGCAACCTGGTCGGCCAGGGCGAAGCGACACTTCTCACAACCATCGTGGCCGTACAATCGGTCTACATTTACTTTGATGTCCCCGAGCGTGACCTGCTGGAGTATCTGCAAATTTTGAAAACGGCCAAGGACGTGGCCCGCGTCGAAATCGGCGTGGCCGGCGAAGACGGGTATCCGCACGTTGGCACCATCGATTTCCGCGAGAATCGGGCCGCGTCGAGCACGGGGACGATTCGCATTCGCGGTCGAATCGAGAATCCCCCCGATGGCCCGAAAAAGACCCGACGGCTCCATCCGGGCATGTATGCTCGCGTCCGGGTTCCCCGAGGGGATCCCAAGCCGCAACTGACGATCCCCGAAGAGGCCCTCATGGCGGGTCAAGAAGGCCGCTTCGTTTATGTCCTCAACGATCAGAATGTGGTGGCGAAGCGATCGGTCACTGTTGGAACGCAAGTGTGGTCGATGCCGGCTAGCCAGATGGACAATCCTCCCCCTTGGGAAGTGCTCAATCCCAAACCACCAGCGGAAGGCGAACCGGGCAGGGCCAAATTGACGGTTCGCTCGGTGGTCGCCATTGAGAAAGGGTTGGAGCCAGGCGATCGCGTGATCGTCAACGGGCTGCAACGAGCACGTCCCGGTTCTCCGGTCGCGCCGGCGGAATGGGATTTCAAAGCGCCGACGATTAAGAAGTAATCAAGAATGGCTTTGTCTTCTTCGTAGGACGGCCTTCCAAGGCCGTCCGCATTGATTCGGACGGCCTTGGAAGGCCGTCCTACGAAGAAAGAAACCTCACGCGGAGCGTGAGGAGAACTCTGCTCCTCCAACAGGTTGGAACGCATGATTTCGCGGTTCTTCATCGATCGACCGATCTTTGCGAATGTGTTGGCGATCCTCATGATCCTGTTCGGGGCGGTCGCATTGCGCGACTTGCCGGTCGAACGGTATCCCGCCATTACCCCGCCTACTGTGGTGGTAAGCACTTCCTTTCCGGGCGCGAACGCCCGCGTCGTCGCCGATACGGTGGCCGCCCCGATCGAGCAACAGGTCAACGGCGTGGAGAAGATGCTCTACATGTCCTCCACCAGTTCGGCCAACGGTTCGTATGACCTCACGGTCACGTTCGAGATTGGCACCGATGTCGAAGATGCCCAGGTGCAGATCCAAAACCGCTTGGCCACGGCGCTACCCCAGTTGCCGGAGGAAGTTCGCCGCCAAGGTGTGACGGTCAAGAAACAAACCTCAAACATCGTGCTGGCGATTTCACTGACGTCCCCCGACAAGAAACAGGACGCCTTGTTCCTGTCGAATTACGCCAACATCAAACTGCGCGATGCTCTTAGCCGGGTGCCGGGGGTCGGCGACGTGGTGATCCGCGGGGCCGCCGCATACGCCATGCGGATCTGGGTCGATCCAGATAAGCTCGCGGCACGGCAATTGACTGACAAAGATATCCGTGCCGCGCTGGCGCGGCAGAATGTTCAGGTGGCGGCCGGGCAGATCGGCCAGCCGCCTAACCGACCGGGCCAGGTTTTTCAAATGGCTGTCACCACGCGTGGCAGACTAAGCGAGCCGAAGGAATTCGAAGGGATCATCGTCAAAACCGGCGAGGCCGGGCAAATTGTCTACCTGCGCGACGTGGCCGAGGTGGAGTTGGGTGCCCAGGCCTATGACTCGTTCTCGATTCGCAGTGGGATGGACTCGGCCAATCTTTTGATCTTCCAGCTTCCCGGCTCCAACGCTCTTGAGGTGGCCAAGGGCGTGAAAGAGATGATGGAAAAGATCAAACCCACGTTCCCGGAAGGCGTGGAATACAGCATCCCCTTCGACACGACGAAGTTCGTCGAGTCGGCCATCAAGGAAGTGTATCGCACGCTGATCGAAACTGGCGCGCTCGTCTTGATCGTCATCCTGATCTTTCTGCAAAGCTGGCGGGCCCTGCTCGTTCCGGCCACGACGGTGCCCGTCACCATTATCGGTGCCTTCGCGGTGATGTCGCTGCTCGGTTTCTCGATCAACCTGCTGACGCTCTTCGGCTTGGTTTTGGCAATTGGCATCGTCGTGGACGATGCGATCGTCATCGTCGAGAACGCCGCGCATCATGTGGAAAAGGGCAAGACGCCGCGCGAAGCGACCATCCTGGCGATGGGCGAGGTGACCGGACCGATCATTGCCATCACATTGGTGCTGATGGCGGTCTTTATTCCAACCGCGTTCCTGGGCGGAATCACGGGCAAGTTATACCGGCAGTTCGCATTGACTATCGCGGCCACGGCTCTCATTAGCGCGATCAATGCGGTGACTCTCAAACCGGCTCAGTGTGCCGTCTACCTACGGCCCAAATCGGATCGAACGAATATCTTCACGCGGCTCTTCAACTTGGTTTACCGTCCGCTTGAATGGGTCTATGCATGGTCGGTACGACGGATCGTCAGCGTTTGGTGGCTGGCGATGGTGCTCTTCGTGGGAATTGCCGTGTTCACGGGTTGGTGGTATCAGCAGACCCCGGTTGGATTCCTGCCCACCGAAGATCAGGGCTATATCATCATTTCGATCCAATTGCCGGATTCCGCCAATCTCGATCGTAGCCGAGAAGTAGTCGAGATCATGAAGAAGACGTTTCAGAAATTTCAGAAGAAAGGCGCGGTCGACAATTGGTTCGTACTCGGTGGTTTTTCGCTCATTGATGGGACGGCCGCGCCCAACGGCAACACCGCATTCGCCGCCTGGACCGATTGGTCAAAACGCGGTGGTCCGGGTATGTCGCAGGAAGAACTCGTTCAGCAACTTCAAGCTGATTTCGCGCAGATCCAGGAAGCGATTATCGTCGTCATCGTTCCGCCTTCAATTCAGGGTCTTGGCATGGCGGGTGGTTTTCAGATGCAGTTAGAGGATCGAGAAGGCGTGGGGCTCGATATCTTGCAAGAGCGACTGCAGGCCGTTATGGACGAAGCTGTCAAACGCCCGGAGATCGGTGTGGCGTACAGTTCGTTTCGCGCGGGCGTGCCGCAGATCTATTTGAACATCGACCGCGTGAAATGCGAAAAAATGGGGGTATTGCTCGACGACGTGTTTGCCACGCTGCAAACGAACCTCGGCTCGATCTATGTGAACGACTTCAACAAGATGGAGCGCACGTTCCAGGTCCGCATCCAGGCACAGCCGCGTTTTCGCAGCGACCCCAGCCAGATTCGACGTTTGGAAGTGCGTAACCGCGAGGGCGGTAAGGTTCCCCTGAGCACCCTGTTGGAGCCCGAACTGAAGATTGGGCCGCAGTCGATCACGCGCTACAATCTCTATCCCACCGCGGCCATCAACGGCGGCAGTAAGCAGGGTGTGAGTTCAGGGGAAGCGATCAAGGTGATGGAGCAAATCGCGGCCCAGGAACTTCCCGAGTCGATGGGATTCGATTGGACTGGCATCGCCTTGCAAGAGAGCCGTGTATCCGGACAGGCGGTACGCATATTCGGCCAGCCTGTCGGACAGGCGGCACTCGTGTTCGGCCTGGCCGTTTTCCTGGTTTACCTGGTGTTGGCGGCCCTCTATGAAAGTTGGTTGTTGCCGTTGGCGGTGATTCTGGTGGTGCCGCTCGGCCTCGTCGGCGTGGTGGCCGCGGTCAACCTGCGGGGCATGGATAACAACGTCTACACGCAGATCGGCACGGTGCTGATCATTGCCCTGGCAAGTAAGAACGCGATCCTCATCGTCGAGTTCGCACGTGAGTTGCGCCTGTCCGGGCGATCCATCAAGGAGTCGGCGATCGAAGCCGCGCGGATGCGCTTTCGGCCCATCTTGATGACCTCGCTCGCCTTCATTCTGGGCGTGATGCCGTTGGTATGGGCGACCGGTGCCGGTGCCGCCAGCCGGCGTGCGCTTGGAACGGCAGTTTTCGGCGGAATGATAACGGCCACGGTCTTGGCGGTGTTCTTCGTTCCGGCGTTCTACGTGGCGATTCAGAAACTGGTCGAATTGCGCAACGGGCCGCCCAAGACATCTGGAAGCGAATCGGTGCCATCGGTTTGATCTGGTATAAACCCTAATCCGCGGTCCGCCGGGCGTCATTGGGTTTCTGAAAATGCATTGCGAATGAGTCAAGTTCTGAGCGCCCGTTCGTTGTGACCCGCTTTAGCGTGTCTTGGTGCTCAGACCCGCTAAAGCGGGTCACTACGAACAAGGAATCGCGACGGACTGAGGCGCTGCATCACTGGTTCTGGGAATATGTTCCGAAATTACCGGATTAAAGGTTTATGCGGAATAGGCCGATAATAGGGGAACGTCAAAGTTCACGCTGATTTCGAACCTTGGATTCAGTTGTTCCGAACTCAGGTGCAATCAATCGTGCGGCCACCGCGATTCTGCTATTTTCTGATCTTGATTGCCTACCTGGGGATGCCGGGCTGCCGGCATATCGGCCCGGATGTGATTATGGCCGACCGGTTGCCGTTCAATGAAGCGATTGCCGCGTCGTGGCAGCAACAAACGCTCCTCAACATCGTGAAAATTCGCTACGGCGATACCCCATTCTTCGTGGACGTGCCGCAAATCACCAGTGGATATACGGTCCAGGCGGGTGTTTCCGCGAATGGACTCATTAGCCCGGCGGTCAACCCCTTGACGTCGTTTGCCCAGCAACTGGGGGGTGCCATTGGCTATCAGGGCACTTATCAGGATCGTCCCACAATCTCCTATACCCCGCAGACCGGCGCTCAGTTCGTCCGGAACCTGGCGCACCCCCTTTCGCCGAGCGGGGTCTTGTATCTCTTGCAGTCCGGCTATCCAGCCGACGTGATTTTTGAACTCACGGTCGAATCGATCAACGGGATCAAGAATCACACGGCCAGCGGCAGTGGAATCCGGGCAGCGGATCCGGAGTTTCTCCAGGTGATTCGGACCTTGCGCAAGGCGCAGCTTTCCGGTCACGTGGGGATGCGCATCGAACTTGACAAAGAGAAAAAGGAATCGATTCTCTTCTCAATCCACGACACGAACATCGAACCCGCACTTGCCGCCGAGTTGGCGGAGATGCGTAAGCTCCTTCGACTTCCGGTCGACAATCGCGATTTCCGGGTGGTCTATGGCGCGACGCCCATGAACCCGGGCGAGCTCGCTATCCAGACACGTCCGATCATCCGCATACTCACCGATCTGGCCAGCTACGTCAATGTTCCGGAAAAACACTTGATCGAAGGGCGCGCGCCAAACTTGCCGGGAGACGGCTTCGTCGAAAATCCGCCATTCACGGTCTGGAGTGGTTGCAAGAGGCCCAAAGACTGCTTTGTCGCCATACCATATCGCGGCCACTGGTTCTGGATCGACGATCGGGACCTGCGGTCCAAACGCACGATCACTTTCCTTTTGATCTTCCTGGCCCTGGCGGACACGAGCACCAAGGAAGCGCTGCCGCTCATCACGATCCAGGCTAACTGAGATTCCCGTCAAAATTTGATCCGTTGGATCGATTCACTTACCATTCGGGTCCGAATGGCGTCCCTGGCGCATGTCGGCGAGCAGGATATAGATGCTCAAGAGAAGCACCCAAATTGGGAAGACGAGCGCGATCCAGGCAAAATCCGTGATCGCCAGCAGCATGACCAAAGCCATCGCGTAGCCCAGGAAAATGATCCAGCGTGGGACGATCGCGGTGCGAAGTCCGATCGAAGAAGTCACAATGATAAACACGGCCGACATCTTGACGGCAAAGATGTTCATGAGTGAATAGGCGATCGAGCGTGCAACGGTATAGGCTTCGCTGCGGTCGGGGGCCTTGTCTCCAGATGCGAAAGTATCCAATAGTCCCTGAGAAACGGCACCGGCGACAAACAACATCGCCACGAAAAGGTAGCCACTGCCGAGGAACACCGTTGCGAAGAATCGATCTTCGAGGCCGCCAACTCGATTGCGCAGGACCGCCATGAACCAGAGAAAGGTAATTCCCGCAAAAGGAATCAGATTCAGCGCGAGATGAACAAATCTCTTGGATGCGGGATCAGCGAGCCAGGCACCTGGGTCCGTCGGATTGGCCGGAATTGAAAGCCGAGCGAGCACGAGACCAGCGATATACAGTGCCGCGAAAATCATACCGCTGATGGCCACGGCCCGCGGGGGGGACGGAGGAAGGCGGATGTCGCTCGTTGGCGTGTTCATGCTATTTTTCCGAGTCGCTGCGGGCCAATCATTCAAATGATGCCGTCATTCCCTGCAGACCGGCATGGTCCCTAACACAGCCAAGGTGATGACGAAAAGCGCCAACGAGAGAATTAAGATCATGATTCGCAGGCGGCGTGAATCGACTGTCCCCGCGATGCCGCCAAAGAACAGAACCGTCGCGAACAAGACGGTAAGCAACACGTAGGTATCGGCATTAACGTTGGCACTTTGCGCGGCTGCGTACTCCTCGGCAGAGCGCTCGTCGTGCCCTTTGGCCTCGTCTAGCTCTGGCTGTTTATACTCAGCCATTTTGAGAGGTCCCAGCGGGGCGTCCGGGTTGTTGAACGGGTCCGTTCTCAGCCAGGCCACGACGGCGCGCTTCATCTCGGGACGGAAACGTTCGAACAGAAATTTCTCCTGTCGCTCGTTACCGTCGTGTTTCGCTTGCGACCAGCTAATGCCCATGGAAGCATCGAGAGCCAGCAATTGGAGGGCGGTCATTTTCGCGGCGGCGCTATCGCGACCAGCCTTATTCGCCGCGGCCAACCGAAATGTCTGGACACCGCCCCAGAGAGTCGATTGGTACGC
>JAIOQJ010000501.1 GCA_021413475.1 Planctomycetota bacterium
CGTGATCCCAGTGTCAATGACCAGATGATTCTCACGCCCCCTCTCCACCCTCAATGAGAATCATCCCGATCCGATGAGAATCAATTACCGCATTTCGTGGGCCAAATAGCTCCTCAAAGTCCGGAATCGGAACAATCCCTAAACTCTATTGACCAGAACGCCGAATAGTTCTACAATCGAAGTATTCAGCTATCGATTAATTCGAGACACCCATGCAACCTTCCGATGCCAAAGCGAAACAACTCCGCGAGTCGATCCGCGACGTGATTCGGCAGTTTCGATGCTCGGATACCGCCTTGGCCAATCAGCCGCATGGCGAGATCAGCTTCCCGGAAGTCCACATCATCGAGTTTCTCGGTGATCGCAAACCGTGCATGATGCGGGAACTGGCCGAGTATTTACTTGTTGCCGTAAATACGGTTACGTCGATTGTCGACAAGCTGGAACAGAAACAACTGGTCCGCCGCGAGCGCGACGAGACCGATCGCCGCATTGTCATGGTGCAACTGACCGACAAGGGGCGCGAAGCGTATCAAGGCATCCTAGAAGCCCGGTTGAATGCATGTCGGGCCATGCTGACTCCGTTGAACGAAGACGAACAGGACATCTTCATGGTGCTGATGCGGAAGATCGCTCGAGAAGGTTCGGCAACGAACGGATAGCGATTTTTTTTGGTCTAATACTTCGAAAATCGAACATTGCTCAGATCGAACATTGCTAAATTGGAACGTTTCGAGAAGCGGGAGAATGCCATGAGTATCGTCCGAAAAGTCCGCTGGTGGTTGTTGGCCGCGGGTGTCGCTGGGGTTGCTGTGGCGGGTGCGATCGTGATGGTGGATCGCTCCAACTCACGGGTCCTGGCGGAATCGAAGTCCAAGGCCGTGGCCTCTGAGCCCAAGAATGTGATGGTGACGGTCGATCCCGTGACCGCGCGGAAAGTGCAGCGCCGTGTTCAGGTCGTGGGCTCGCTCTGGGGGCAGGACGAAGTCGGCATCACACCCAAGGTCGAGGGGCGTATCGAGAAGATCCACGCCTTCGTCGGCGATATCGTCAAACCAGGCCAGGTCTTGATGGAGATCGAACAGAAGAACTATCTCCTCGCCGTCAACGAAGCCAAGCGGGCCCTGGAACTCGAACTCGCCAAACTCAATTTGACGGAACTCCCCACCGCGAACTTCGAAATCGACAAGCTCCCTTCGGTCGCGCGGGCTGCTGCCCAAGAGCGCCTGGCCGTCGCCAGCCGTGATCGTTTAAAACGTCTCACCGGCGCGGCACGGGCCACTGAGGAAGAGCGCGATAAGGTTGAAGCCGAGGTCGCCGTCGCCACAGCCACCACGCGGCAGATGCGGCTCGAAGCCGAGACGGCCCTGGCCCTGGTGCGCCATAAAGTTGCATTGCTCGAAACTGCTCAGCAGAAGTTAGTCGATACCAAGGTCGTCGTGCCGACTCCATCGCCGTCCGCGACATTCACTGCTCCCGTCGAATACGTCGTAGGCCAACGCAACGTCTCCGAAGGCGAGACAGTCGGCACGCTGGTCTCGGCCACGCCGATCTATCGACTCGTGATTGCCGACCCGTTGAAATTGCTGGCGACGATCCCCGAACGCCACATCGCCGAGGTGAAGGTCGGTCAGGCCGTGGAGATCCAGGTCGAAGCATTCGGCGACGAAACGTTCCCCGCCGTGGTGGCTCGCGTCAATCCGACGGTCGATCGTGCCAGCCGCACGTTCATGGCCGAGATCTTGATTCGCAATCCGAAGAAACGCCTGCACGCGGGCAGCTTCGCGAAAGGCGCGATCCTGACCCACGTCGACGACCAAGCCATGACGGTCCCCGACGAGGCCCTCTTGACTTTCGCCGGCGTCACCAAAGTCTTTGTCCTCCGCGGCGACAAAGTGGTCGATGTCCCCGTCACCACCGGCGTCCGCTTCGAAGAAGAAACCAACGGCCGACGGCGTTTCTGGGTCGAGGTCCAAGGCAAACTCCGCGCCGGCGAATCGGTCGTCACCAGCGGCCAATCGCAACTAGCGGACGGCACCGCGGCGAAGATCCGAACCACCGCGAAATAACGTTTAGCCGCGACTCGTAGGGTTTCCGGAGAGTCGCGCGTACGTCCTCACGCACACAAGGACCAATACCCATGTCACTCTGGGACTACTGCATCCGCCGCCCGATCTTCACCGCCATGTTGGTCACCGCACCGATCGTGCTCGGGTTGGCCTCGTACGCCAAACTCGGCGTCGATCTCTATCCCAACGTCGATCTTCCCGTCGTCACCATCACGACCACGCTGCGCGGAGCCAGTGCCGAGGAGATGGAAACCTCGGTCACTAAGCCGATCGAGGAAGCGATCAACACCGTCGCCGGCATCGATGAATTGCGTTCCACCACCAAGGAGGGAATGTCGCAAGTCGTCATTCAGTTCGTGCTCGAAAAGAACGGCAATGTCGCGGCCCAGGAGGTCGAATCGAAAGTCCGCACCATCATCAGCCAGTTGCCGCTCGGCACCGACACGCCGATCGTCGATAAGTTTCAGATCGACGCCTCGCCCATCATGACCATCGCGATCTCGGGCCGCCGCGACTTCCGCGAAATCACCGAGATCGCCCGCAAGAAAATCAAAGAGGATTTGGAAACGATCAACGGCATCGGCGCCGTCACGCTGGTCGGCGGCCGGCCGCGGGCCATCAATGTTGTCCTCGATTCCGAGCGTTTGCAGAAGTACGAAAACCTCTCCGTCGATGAAGTGCGCCTCGCGCTTCGTCAAGAGAACCAAGAACTTCCCGGCGGCCGTGTCGATAAGGGGCTCAGCGAAGTCGGCCTGCGGACCATGGGCCGTCTTGAGAAGCCCAAGGACTTCGAACGCCTGATCGTCGGCAACCGCAACGGCCAGCCGATCTATCTTGAAGACGTCGGCAAGGTCTACGACTCCTTCGAAGAACAACGCAACATGAGCCGGCTCTGGGTCAATGGTCTCACCCCGAGCGATCGAGTCGGCGACGATGCCGTCACGTTGATCGTCACCAAGCAATCGGGACAGAATACTGTGGAGTTGGTGGACAAGCTGAAGGCGAGGCTCGCCGAACTCAAGACCGTACTCCCCGACGACATTCAGGTCGAAATCATCCGCGATCAATCGCGTTTCATCAAGAACTCGATGGAAGAGGTCCAGGTCCATCTCATTCTCGCGGCCGTGCTGGTGAGCCTCACGATTCTGCTCTTCATGCGCGACTGGCGAACGACGCTGATCGCAACCATGTCGATTCCGACGACCATGATCTCGGTCTTCGCCTTCATGAATTACATGGGCTACACCATCGATAACGTGTCGATGCTGGCGATGATCCTGGCCATCGGCATCGTCATCGACGACGCGGTGGTGGTCCACGAAAACATCTTCCGCCACATGGAGGAATACGGCAAATCGGCGATGGAAGCCGCCTCATCCGCGACCCGCGAAATCGCCCCCGCCGTAATCGCGACCACGCTGTCGCTGCTGGTGATCTTCGCGCCGATCGCCTTCATGCAAGGTCGCGTCGGCCGCTTCTTTAGCTGCTTCGGCTTCATCGTCGGCTTCGCCATCATGATGAGTATGCTCATCTCCTTCACGATGACGCCGATGCTCTGCTCGCGCTTTCTGAAACTGAGCAAGAACCACACATCCACCAAAGGGGGCTTCTTCTGGAAGTTCTTCGAAAACGCCTACATCGCTTTGCTCGGCTGGTCGTTGCGGCACCGCTGGGTGGTGGTGCTCACCACCTTCGGCGTATTGATGTCCACACCGATGTTGATGAAAATAGTCGGCACCGAATTCGTGCCTCGCGACGATCAAAGCGAATTCGAAGTCGCCATCACACTCCCCGAAGGCTACACGCTCGAGCGCGCGGATGACGTGTTCAAGGAGATCGAAGGCCGTCTGCAAAAACTCCGCGGCACGACTCACACTTATACGGTCATCGGCGACACCACCGGCCGTGGCAGCAAGGGACAAGGGGACGTGACCAAGGGGACGATCTACGTTCGCCTGATCGATTTGAAACAGCGGAAATACACACAGTTTGACGTAATGAGAGACGCCCGCGCCATCACGGCCGAGTATCCTGACCTGCGTTGCGCCGTGCAAGATGCGGCCGCCCTGTCGGCCACCGGCATGCGGCAAGTCGATATCGATCTCAACCTGCGCGGGCCCAACATGCAGAAGCTGGAGGAGTACTCCAAACAAATCATGGAGTGGATGAAACAACGCGGCACCTACGTCGATATCGACACCAGCCTGTCAATGCGGAAGCCCGAGTTGCGCCTGAAGCCGAAGCGCGAGCGGATGTCCGACCTCGGCGTCTCGCTGCAATCGGTCGCCACCGTGACCAACATTCTCGTCGGCGGCGAGCCGGTGACCAAGTACAAGGAAGCTGACGAGCAGTACGATGTCTGGCTGCGCGCGGATCAGAAACTTCGCAACGACGAGGAATCGATCGCCCGCATGGCGGTCAGTTCTACCAAGGCACCCGGCGGCGTCGTGAAGCTCGGAAACCTCGTTGACTTTGAACGGGCCCAGGGTCCCAACACGATTGAGCGTTACAGCCGGCAACGGCAGGTCGTCATTTCCGCGAATCTGGAAGGGTTGGCACTGGGCGAAGGAGTCGCGGAACTGGGTGCCTATATGAAGACCATGAATCTGCCGGCCGATTATCGCTTCGATTTCCTGGGCCGTGCCAAATCGATGAATGAGACCAATAGTAATTTTGCCATCGCGTTCTTGCTCGCGTTCATCTTCATGTACATGGTGCTTGCCGCCCAGTTCGAGAGCTTCGTCCATCCGCTCACCATCCTGGCGGCCCTGCCCGTGACGATCCCATGTGCCATTTTGTCGCTGATTCTGTTGCAGACCAAGCTCGACGTCTTCGCGATGTTCGGCGTCTTCATGCTCTTCGGAATCGTCAAAAAGAACGGCATTTTGCAGGTTGACTACACCAACCAGATGCGGGCGAAAGGGATGAGTGTCAAGGACGCCATCATCGAAGCCAACCGCACCCGCCTACGACCGATCCTGATGACCACGGTAATGTTAGTCGCCGCGATGGTCCCCATGGCCATGGGCGAAGGCCCCGGCACCGCCGGCCGAGCCGGCATGGCCAAGGTGATCCTGGGCGGACAGATTCTGTCGCTGTTGCTGACACTGTGGGTGACTCCGTAGTCCTATTCCCTGTGGTAAGATTTGATTGCGTGGACGACGAAGATCCGCGGGC
>JAIOQJ010000502.1 GCA_021413475.1 Planctomycetota bacterium
GCACCGTCGGGCCTCGCAAAGCCTCGACCCGACCTACGAGATGGCTGATCGACATCATTTCCGCCGACTCGCGAAAAACGCCCCAAATAACTGCCGTGCCTCGGCACTTCCCGCCAATTTCAAAAAAGTCTCGATTTCTAGGCGATTGGCTTCCTTCAGAGGAAGAGTGCAACCTTTTTCAATGACATCGAGCGCGGCCAAGGACGCAGGCAGTTTGGGATCGTCGCGCAACTGTTCCTGGAGCGTCTGACGAAACGCTTGCATCGCCTCGGGGCTGAGCGACATGGCGTTCAACTTGGCGTCGGAGAGCTTGCCTTCGCTCATCCCTTCGATTGTCAGGCCTTCGCGATCGATCTCCAACGGCCGTTGTTTTTTCGCCCGGAGGTCGCGCCACGAACCGGACTTCCACGATTCCGCCAGAAGCTCCCGTGCGGCCGTCCGCAGATTTTCAGACGGGACGATGTTCGCCACCAGACCTCGAAAGCGAACGGATTCCGCGTCGAAATGATCGTGGTAGAGAATCATTTCAATGGCGGACGTCGGGCCGACGATGCGCGGCAAGCGTTGCGTGCCACCCCAACCGGGAATCAGGCCCAGCGTGATCTCCGGCAGGCCGAACTTGGTTTTCGGATGAGTGCCCGCCAGGCGAAAATCGCAAGCCAAAGCGACTTCGAGCCCGCCGCCGAGGGCAGCACCATCGACATTGGCCACGGTCGGAAAGGACAGGGACTCCAAGGCATCCATCATGCGATGGGCTTGCTCGATAAACTCGCGGGTTGGCGGATGATCGGGGCCGGGAACCTCGGCCAGTTCTTTCAGATCCGCCCCGGCGATGAAGATCCCCGGCTTGGCGCTTTCGATGATCAGCCCATGGAGATCCGTTCGCGCGGCCAGACGCTTCAGTTCGGCTTCAAATTCCGATATGACGGCCCGGCCGATGACGTTGACCTTCGAGCCCGGTTGATCGACGATCAGCACGGCGAGGGAATCTTCGATATGTACTGTAAGCGAGTTCATGCTGCAAGCTCCTGGGAAGAGCATGCAGCATAAAGGAAGAAGCCCACGGATAGCAACCGTGGGCTTCCACAAAATGCCAAACTTCACTTGAGGCATTCGCCCTTCTTGTTCACCCACGAGAACGGCGTGGCGACTTCGACTGGTTTCGTCGAGATTTTCTCCCCCAGGATGTTCTCGAAGATCGTGCCGTACACTTTCTCGATCTTGATCATCGAGTGGGCGGCCATGATCTGGTGAACACGGCCCTGGTTGCCGAGCACCCACTGTTTTCCACCGCGATCCTTGATCGGGGCGGCTCCCGCGTTCTTGGCTTCGTTCTTTTGCCGGCGGTTTAGTTCGGCGTCTTCTAGACGCACGTCCGGGCCATCGATTGGCGGCGGAGGCAGCTTGGGAGCGAGCGATCGTCCCGTGGGGTCGCGGTAGGTCAGTGCGTCCTTCTCGTCCTGCGCCTCGGGCGGATCGAAGGTCACCGCTTCGACGTCGAGGCCGGTTTCATCCTTTAATTTCTGAGCGTGAGCACGACGCATCATGGCTTTGAACTTGCCGCCATCGCCCTTGGAATCCTCGATTGCTTTCTTGGCCTGTTCGACCACCCACTTGGCCTCACGGAGGAATGTGGCCGCATCGACGGGACCGGCGACGCAGTGGAGCACTCGGCCATCGGGCGCGCAGAAATACGCCGCGACGTTGCCGCCTTGCTTCTGACCGTTGACGATTTTGAACGTTGCTACTTTTTGGTACGACGAGGAGAAATACTCGTTGACGTACTTTCCGACTTCGGGATTGGCTAGAGCGTTCACACGGAGCGCTTCGGCATTGTTTCAGGTCAGGCCCGGGTCTTCGAAGTGCCCGGAGATGTGAAGGACCATGACCAGTTTGCCATCTTTCTTGGCCACTTTTGCGGCCTCGACCGGCGTGTCCTCGAAACGGACAGATGTGCCGTAGTCGCCGCAGCTTGCTTCTTCCTTCAACGTCGGCTTGGGCTCCGCCGCAGCGGTTCCACCGATGACGAGCGCGAGGAATGCCCCCACGGCCGCCGATCTGATCCCGGTTTTCATGGATCATACTCCAAAAGTGTAAAGGCGATCATTCATGATCTTAAACGAAGCCGATGCCCGTGGGGATTGTTTGTTGGGGGACTTGTTACAAACCGGATACCGTGTTCTCCGAAAAGGCTTGCTCGGAGACCCAACCTTCGCCATTCCTCCGCGCCAGTCCTACAACGAACAAGTGACCATCGATCTCGCCATACGGAAGCATCCATCATGAAAGTCGGACTGGTCGGTTTTTCGGGCTCGGGCAAGAGCACCCTGTTTCAGTGGCTGACGGGCGTCGAGCCCGATCCGTCGAAGATTCAGCAGGGGCAGACCGGCATGGCACATGTGCCGGACGATCGGCTTGCCAAGATGATCGTCAAATTCAAGCCGAAGAAATCCAAATACGCGGAAGTGGCCTTTCTCGACACGCCGGGACTATTGCTTTCTGAACGGAAGGATAATCCCCGCCGGCTTTCGATTCTTCGCGAGGCGAACGGGTTGATTATCGTCCTCGATGGCTTCAGTGCGACCAATCTGGCCGAGCAATTGACGAAATTTCGCGAGGAACTCGTCTTCGCCGATCTCGAAATCATCATGAACCGGATCGAGCGACTTCATTCCCAGATGAAGAAAACCAAGCCCCAGAAGGAACGCGAGCAGGACGAAGCGGAGTCGGCCACGCTCAAGCGAATTCAGGCTGGGCTCGAGGCCGGTCAGACCACCGCGCAACTTGGCCTGAAGCCCGACGAGGAGAAGCTAATCCGCAGTTTTCAGTTGCTGACGCTCAAGCCGGAGATGGTCTTTATCAACCGTGGCGATGGCAATTTCAGCGAACCGCCGCCTGCCGACTTGCAGGCGATGTCGAAGCACATCGTCTCCGCGCCGGTGCGACTCGAACGCGAATTGATGGAACTCGACGAGGAAACCCGCACCGCGTTCATGGCCGACCTGGGACTGAAGGGCTTCTCGCGCGACCAGGTCATCCGCGACCTGTTCTACGGCATGGGCCGCAATGTCTTCTTCACCGTCGGCGAAGATGAATGCCGCTCGTGGGCCATCGATCAGGGGATGACCGCCGTCGAAGGGGCCGGGGTCATCCACACCGATTTGTCGAAGGGCTTCATCCGTGCCGAGGTGATGGGCTACGACGATTTCCTGAAAGCAGGCTACGAAGAAAAGACCTGCAAGGCGTCCGGTACTTTCCGGCTGGAATCGAAGGACTACGTCGTCAAAGACGGCGATATCATGCACATTCGGGCTTCGGTGTAGGCGTTTTCTTCATAGCCCGCCGCGCTAGCAAGGGGCAGCGACTCTCCCTTGCTTGCGCGGCGGGCTATAAACACAACTCTCTCCGCCGCCTTCCCATCATCTTTCGGTCGCGTCACATTGAATAGCACCGGTTGCACGGCCAGCATGGTGAAGATCCACATCACCGCGGCCAGGCCGAAAGCGTGCCAGAACGCGAAACGCACGCCGTACCAGAGCACCGCCCACCACAACAGGAAGTGAAGTGTGTTGAGCAAGATATTGGCGAATAGAACCCCAACTTTTTTGCGAAAGACACGGCCCAAGTTATCCGCGGACATATATCGGCCATTCGCGTCGGTGTAACGGAGTTCCCCGACGAAATTTCCCTTGGGGTCGAGATTGGCTTTGAAGCGGGCCGGCTCCGGTTTGTCCTTGTCCTTGATCAGAATTGCGACGGCCATGCTGTCGGCGGTGTTTTTCTTCCACGGCTGGCCCTTGGCATCGAAGAAATCGCCGGTGGTCCCTTTCGTCCCCGTTCGTTTCTCATAGTGAACGATCGTCTCCCCTCCGCTGGAATTCTTCATCACGGTGTCGAAAGAATCGTGGTCGCTGATGTCGACTGGAGAGAACTCGAAAACCGTGTCGTATTTCCCGCCGGTACGGGCGTCAAGAAAGCACCAAAGCGACAGGAAGAAAGCGAGGGCACTCCCGCTCGCCAGTGCCCGGATCGGCATTTTCTCCGCCGGGTTCTGATAAAGCCAGCCCTGGAGAACCATCGACCCGCTCCAAAGGAACAGGGTCAAGGCGAATGCCAGCAGGATAAAAATGAGTAATATCATCAAGCGACGCCTTTGCGGAATGATCGTGTAGTGGTGCGGGTGTCCTACCGTGCCTCGACAATAGCGACAAGTGCCGCATGGGCTCTTCGCGTCCTCTTGTCGGCTCCCTGGAAACCTCTACCATAGAAAGTTCCCGAAAAATTGAACCATCGGATTCTGTGGAGGTTGAGCGAATGGGAAGACGCAAGAGTCCAGGCCGTCGCAAGGTCGGCCGGAAAAAGCGCCGTATGCGCGCCAAGATCCGTCATCGCAAGTAATCCCGCCGTTGACTGTTGTTCGGACCGGACCGTCACATCGTACGACCGCCGTCCACGACCACGACCTGCCCCGTCACCAACGACGTCCCCGCCGCCAGGAACCAGACCACGTCGGCGACGTCGTCCGGCTTCGCCGCTCTTTTGAGCGGCGTCATGGCCACCGCCTTTGCCACGTGCTCCTCGTGCCCGACCAGCCAGCGCGTTTCGATCGGCCCCGGTGCCACCGCGTTCACGCGTACTTCGGGGCCGAAGGCTCGCGCAAGGGATTGGGTCATGCAGTTCATCGCCGCCTTGCTGGCCGAGTATGGGATCGAGCTCCCGTGCCCCTGCAGGCCCGCCACCGATGAAACGTTGACGATCGCCCCCTTTCGAAGTTTCAAATGCGGCATCGCGGCCCGTGACGCGTAGAATGCTCCCTTCAAATTCACCTGAAAAATGTCGTCCCAGATCTCGTCCGTGACCGCTTCCAGTTCGGTGTGCGCGATAAATTTTGTCGTCCCCGCATTATTAACCAGAACATCGATTCCACCCAGCTCGGCCCGGCAACGTTCAACCATCGCCCGCACCTGGGCGTCTTCCGCTACGGTCGCCTGGCACAAGATCCCGGGCACGCCGAGTTTCTTGACCTCGGCCAGCGTCTCCTTCGCGTCGGACTCCGAGCGCGAATAGTTCACCGCCACTGCATAGCCGTTTTGGGCGAAGCGCAGGGCGATGGCCCGCCCTGCACCGGTTGCCGATCCTGTTACCAAGGCCACTTTGCGTTCAGACATGCCGAAACTCCGAAAGTTGTTGCGATTGGATAGCCGCCGCGCTCCTCTCCGGAAGCCTGCGAGGAGCGGCTAAACGGGGTCAGTCTATGGTTTTTTCGTCGGGATCGTGGCGGCCCAGGGCGATCGGCCGTAGAACTTCCCTCACGAATTCCCATTCGCACGGAGAGACTGCCGATGAATTTTCGCGACGGACCGATCGAAGGCATCATCTGGAAGCCGCTGACCATCTTCAAGGACAAACGCGGTTGGCTGTGCGAACTCTTCCGCCACGACGAACTCCTCGAAATGTTTCATCCCGTGATGTGCTACATCTCGATGACCGAGCCGGGCGTGGCTCGCGGTCCGCACGAGCACGTCGATCAGGCCGACTATTTCTGCTTCATCGGCCCGTCGAACTTCAAAGTCTACCTCTGGGATAATCGCAAGGACGCGCCGACCTTCGGCAACAAGGAAGTGAAGATCGTCGGCCAGGATGCCCCGTTCGCGCTCGTGGTCCCCGCCGGCATCGTCCATGCGTATCAGAACGTGGGATCGACGCAGGGGATCGTGTTCAACGCCCCGAATCGACTCTACAAGGGCCACGGGAAAAAGGACCCCGTGGACGAAATCCGCCACGAGGAGCATTCGGGGTCGATCTATAAACTTGATTGACTAACGCTTCCCGATTCCGCTGACGCGCCGAGCAAAAGTCGAAAGGCTGGCTCGCTTTTCGGAGTTTCGATTCATGCGCAAGATCTGTTTGCTAGTCGTTCTCGCGTCATCGATCGTGGCACCCGCGGCAGATCGGACGCCGGCTCCTCTTTCACCCGACGATGCCGTCAAGGCGATGGTTCTGCCCGAGGGCTTCAAGGCCACCTTGGTCGCCTGCGAGCCGGATATCGTGCAGCCGGTCGCGTATTGCTTCGACGATCGCGGTCGGTTGTTCGTGGCCGAAGCTTACAACTACGGCTTCTGGCAACCGCACGGTAAGGATCGCATCGTCATCCTGGAAGACACCGATGGCGACGGACGATTCGAAACTCGCAAGGTCTTCTACGACGGACTGAATTACGTCACCGGTATCGAGGTCGGTTTCGGCGGGGTCTACGTAATGTCGCCGCCGAATCTTCTGTTTATCCCCGATCGCGACGGCGACGACAAACCGGATAGCAAGCCCGAGGTTCTTTTCGACGGTTTCGGCCACAAGGAAAGCCGTCACAACATGGCGAATGGCTTCACCTGGGGCCCGGACGGTTGGCTATACGGCGGGCACGGGCGCACAACCCCGTCCGACGTCGGACGCCCTGGCACTCCCGCGAACCAGCGGATCCATTGCGATGGCGGTGTCTATCGCATTCACCCGACTCGACTCGTCTTCGAGACTTTCGCGGACGGTACGACCAATCCCTGGGGAGTCGATTTCGACGACTTCGGCCAGTGCTTCGTTTCCAATTGCGTGAATCCGCACCTGTTTCACATGATCCAGGGCGGGCACTACGAACCGTGGCGCAATCGCGTCTCCAGCATGTATGCCTACGACCGCCTGCCGACCTGTGCCGACCATCGGCACTATCCCCCCGGCAAGCCCAACGCCATGCGCGGCGCAACGCCGGAAACGCTGGCCCTCTGGCAGCATCTTCGTTTCCGATTGGTCCGACACCGGTGAATGCCACACCTATAAGCCCGACCGCTCGTCTGGCCGAATTTTTAAGCTGAGTTATGGCCAACCGAAGCATGCACCCATCGATCTTGCCAAGCTCAGCGATGCCGAGTTGGTGAAACTGCAAATGCATGCCAATGATTGGCACGTGGTCCGCGCCCGCCGTCTGCTTCAGGAACGAGCGGCCAAGCCGAACTGGGATGGAAAGACCGTTCATGCATCGCTGCGCGACATGCTGGCCAATGAACTCGACGCCTCGCGGCGATTGCGAGCATTCTGGACATTGCGGGTGACGAACGGCATCGACACGTCGGGTTTGATCGCCCTGCTCGGCGATTCGAACGAACACGTCCGCTCGTGGGCGATCCAACTTCTTTGCGAAAATCAGAAACCACCCGCGAGCGCGGTGGAAAAGTTCGCGACCCTGGCGAAGAGCGATCCGTCGCCGGTGGTGCGTCTCTATCTCGCCGCGGCACTGCAACAGTTGCCGCTCGCCGAGCGCTGGAACATCGCCGAGGGATTGGTCGGCCATGCGGAAGATACCGACGACGCGAATCTTCCCCTCATGTACTGGTACGGCATCGAGCCGTTGATGACCGAGCATGGCAGCAACACGGTGAAACTCGCGGCCGCCGCCCGCATCCC
>JAIOQJ010000503.1:0-8700 GCA_021413475.1 Planctomycetota bacterium
GTTATTGGCGTAGTGCTGGCACTTCTCTCGTGGTTGTTCACACACAGGTCGATCCGGCACGGCAATCAGTTCGCCTGGGGCCGATCACTGAAGTGGCCGTTCTGTTCATCGGCATCTTCGTCACGATGGTCCCGGCCCTGGCGTTGTTGCGTCAGCATGGTGGGACGCTGAATTTGACGAGTCCGACCCAGTTCTTCTGGCTCACGGGGATTCTGTCGGCGATCCTCGACAACGCACCGACGTATTTAACCTTCGCGACCCTGGCCTCGGGCGAGCACGACCTCGGCTGGCTGAGCATCCATCGGCCGGAACTGCTCGCGGCGATTAGTTGCGGGGCCGTCTTCATGGGGGCGCTCACGTACATCGGCAACGGGCCGAACTTCATGGTGAAGGCCATTGCCGAGGAACATCACTACCGCATGCCGTCGTTTGTCGGATATCTTAAATACTCGTGCGGCATCCTGTTGCCGCTGATGATCATCGTCACGTTCGTCTTCTTCCGGCGTTGAAGCCGTATAATGAAGGCGAGAGTTCGTACGTCGAGAAGAGCCATGAAGCTCGTTCAATACCCTCACCCCGCACTGCGTCACAAGGCCGAGCCGGTGACGACCATCTCGAAAGAGCTCCACCTCCAAGTCGGGGAAATGCTCCATTTGATGTACACGAACGAAGGCCTCGGCCTCGCCGCCCCGCAGATCGCGGTGCCCAACCGCGTGCTGGTGATGAACTTCGCGGGCGATCCCGAGCAAAAAGACCAGGAATTCGTCGCCATTAACCCGGTCATTCTGGAAATGAAAGGCACCATCGACGACCGCGAAGGCTGTCTGAGCTTCCCAGATCTTTTCGCGAAAGTCCGCCGGGCCAAGTCGGTCCGCGTGCAGGCGTACAACCTCAAAGGCGAACTCTACGAGATGACCGTCAACGACCTCCCCGCCCGCATCTGGCAGCACGAAGTCGATCACCTCGAAGGCGTCCTGTTCATCGACAAAATGGGCATGCTCGGCCGCCTGAATAGCAAACGCGCCATCGAGGAGTTCATCCACGAGTTCAACGAGGCGAAGGCGAAGGGGACCTTGCCGAAGGAGATGGAGCCGAAGTTTTGAGAGACCATCGTTGAACAGAGAGAAATGGCCATGTTAGCAAAGCCCACAGACCCTTCGGTGCTTATTGCCTTTATTCGCGATTGGTTTCGACTGCTCTCGCTCGGGCAGATGAATGAGGCAAGCCAGCAATTAGATGAACAGAATTGCTGGGGTATCAGGTGGACCCCGGAGTATATCCGTAACGCTCTGGAACTTGCATTCGGGCCAGGTTGCCGATTCCGTGTAGAGCATCCGGAAGGACCACAATTTTCCGACCCAGATTCAGCAACAGGTGCCCCGCATGCGGAGGTTTGGGAGCTTGATGACAAACGTGGATACGGAGCGGATCATGATGTTCCGTTAAACGGCGAGTGGAGTGATCTTACGGCCCAGTTCGAGTTTCTGGATAGACCGAACGGATTGTCCGTGGTACTTCATGATTTGCATGTGTTATGACGATATGGAACGGCTAGTGTTTGGTGCTCCAGAGCATGCCGATTCCAGATGCTATCATTGAAAAGGAGGTAAAACCGATGACCAACGTAATGACCAAGAACCCGTTGCGAGTCTCGAACGACAACAAAACGTGGCCGTATCTGTCGTTACCAGTCAGCCAGCTCGACGATGTCCGGCGACTTCTGGATCGTGATGGCATCCGCTACACGGTCTCTCCAAACTTTCTCTCATTTGACGATGAGCCTCCAGTGACGATCATTAGATTCGGTCGCGATAGCGATGGTGTCGCCATCCAGGCAATTTTGGATCATGCCGAATAATCAGGGAGGACGCCCATGTCGCTTGCTGACGATATCCGAGCTCTACGGGATCGCACTTTTGCTGACCTCAACGCGGCACACGATTACTATGCCGACACGATAACGGCCTGGGACATTGTGCTCCAAGCGCTTGCGGCGGGCAGAAAAATCGGCGAGTTCAATCCGATTACAGGCACCGTCACGACGCAGATCGAACTCGCCGCCAAAGCACCGCTATACGTTGCCGCGCAACTCGCCGAATCAACCTTCCAGCAATTCATCTCCATCTTCGAAAACTTCTTCTTCGACATCCTCCGCTTCTGGCTCATCGCGTATCCACAAAACCTGAGCGGCAAGAAGGTGGACTTCAAGGCAATCTTGGAAGCCCCGGATAAGGACGCGGTCATCTTTCATGTCGTCGGCCGGGAAGTGAACGAGATCTTGTACGACCGTCCCGCGGGTTGGTTTGCTTACCTCGAGGAAAAGGTCAAACTCGGCTGCCCGACGGATAAAGAGATCGAACAAATCGCCGAGGCCAAGGCCACGCGCGATGTGCTCGTTCATCACCGCGGTGTCGCGAACAAGACCTACGAATGGAAGGCCGGGAGCCTCGCTCGGCACAAAGACGGCGAGCGAATCGAAATCCCCGAATCGTATCACCGGCAGACGTGGGAGCTTTTCCGCAAGGTCGTCGGCGAAATTTCGGATGGGGCCGTTGCCAAGATAACGTGAACCCAGAATGGGCCGTGCGATTCTCAATGCTCCAAAATAATCTGAAACGTCGGCTTCTTCCCCGTCACGATCTCTGCCCGAAAACTTGAACCGAGTTTGAGCGGAAAAGGATTCTCGGTCACGCGGACCCAGGCGTGGAAAAACCGCGTGCCGTTTGGGCCGGCGACACCTTGGGGATCGAGCCGGTCGATGATGCCTTTCGCCATGCCGTGAGTGCGGTGATGATACATGTTGCTCATCAGCCGAACTTCTTGACCCGGTGCCACCGAGCCGGCGTTTTTCTCGTCGATCTCCAGGCGAATGACGGTGCCCAGCATATTTCCCGATTCCGGTTCGACCGGAACGAGCGTCGCGAGCACATCCCCCTCCGCGACCCGCTGGCCGTCGGCGACTGGTAATTCGAGCAACATCCAACGCGACGATGATCGCGGTACCGGAATCGGCATATCACTCTCGGGCCGGTGCAACGACGTCTCTTCGCTGCCATCGAAGAACGTTCCGGGCGTCAGCGATGGTTTAAGCCGCACAAACCCGCTCTTGGGGGCTCGGATCGTGACGATTTGCGTCGATGTGGCCACGCCCGTCGCTGGGGCAGTCGCTTCCATTTTGACACCGAAGAGAAACAGCACCAAGATCCCGACGATCAACATCAGGCTCAGGCCGAAGACGTGTAGATGGCGCGGCGGGCGGGGCAGAGGCTTGGTCACGGCGGATCTCCTTGCAGAGAATATACCGCGCCCGAACCAGAAGGTTACGAAGATCTCACCAATCTCGACCGCTGGCATTCTCGGGAGTGGTTCGTTCCACGCGGTTTCGCTGGCGCTCTTTTCGCAATCGATCCTCCGCGAATTGCAGCGCCAGCCGCGTTTCTTCCTTGGTGAGGGGATTCAATTGATCGGAGTCCGGGATGAGCGGTGCTCGGCTGGGGTTCGGTTTGGGAACATCGATGGTTTTCTTTGCTTCCAGCTTCCCTTCAATCTCGATCTTTTTTGGATCCTTGGGCAATTTGTCCTTCGTCGGGTCGAAATCTTTCGTTTTGGGTTCTTTCGCTTCGCTCATGCCAGGCGTTTCTTTTTTTGGTTCCGTCGGTCTCGGTTGCTCGGGTGGGTCATCGGTATTTGGGGTGGGGGGATCGCTTTGGCCCGCCAGTGCCTTGCGCCAGAGGAGTTTCGCTAGCTCCAGATTGTGGGCCGCGTCGGTCCGCAGGCCCGCTTCCGGTTGCTCGTCGAGGCAGAGTTCGTAACAGCGGATGGCGTCGCGGAACGTCTTGTAATCCTTCTCGCCCGCTTGCCGGACCAAGCAGTTGCCGAGATTGTAGAGAGCCTTGATGCGGCGTTCGCGAGGAGCAGCCGCGTCGTCGAGGGACATGCGGAAGTGCTTTTCCGCCTGGCGAACGTCGTCGATGGCGAAGTAGGCCGCCGCCTTGTTGAAGGCGATGAGGCCAGGGTCGTTGCCATATTCCTCGGCCTCCTCGTAGAGTCTCAATGCAAGCTTGATCTCACCTTTTTCAAAGGACTTGTTGGCATCTCGGATCGAATCCTCGGGCGGAGCGGCGCTCACGCTGAGAATGACAAGCGGAAGAATCAGCAATCGGATCAGACGCATTTTCGGTCTCTCATTTCCCGAGCCCGAAGCGCTAGCAATGGAAGCTAGTTTCGCCCTTACTTGCGCTTCGGGCTCGGGTCGATTCTTTAGGGCTCGCGCACCCAAGCCCACAAAAGTAAGACGATCGCGGGGAGCAGAAACCACACGGCCCGGTCGCGTGGTTGTGGCAGGGCGTCGTCCGATAAGTCGCGGTTGGGGCGTGGTTCGATCCGTGTTGTAAAGAACTGGTCGAGCCGCGGCTTGTCGCGGCCGTCGGAGAAATAGTCTCCTTTGGTTCGACGGGCGATTTCCTTCAGCGGCGCTTCGAAAAGCCGGGTCGGGCCCAGAATCTCCTCGTCGCCATCAGCCTTTTTGAAGGCGATCGTGACAGCATTGTCCGGATCGCCCACACCCGCGACGTGAATGGGAATCTTCTTGTCGATCGCGAGCAGGATGCCGGGCTCGATCTCGCTGTCGCGATCATCCGTCGCGGGATCGTCGCCGTCGCTTATTAAGAGTACATCCTGAAACCCGGTAAAACGTGGATCGTGGCGGTTGATCGCCTCGATAAGGGCCGACCCGATACGTGTGCCGGAAGGGAAGAACTCGATCTTCTCGGGATTCACTTCACGCGGCGGTGCCTTGGGGTTGAACTCGTCGAGCCGGGCGAGGAAATGGGCATAATCGGTCGTGAGTGGACAGACGAGCCAGGGCTTGGCGGCGAAAACGACAAGGCCGACGCGATGGCCGCCGCGCTGTTCGATGGTCGCGATCAGATCGTGGATTCCCGCCTGGGCAGCCTGCCAACGCTCCTTTGCGCTTTTGCTTTCCGGGTCGCGCATGTCGTCGGCGAGCATGCTTTTGCTCAGATCGAGAACGATCATCAGGTCGCGGCCGACAACGACGCCCGGTTCGCCTTTTCCCCAGCGAGGAGCAGCTAGGGCGCTGACGAGAAGGAGGGAAGCGACCACCAGCGAGGCCTGAGTGTAAAGGCGAGTTCGCGGCCGCAATGTCGTCAGTTCCCGCATTGCATCGGGATATCCGAATCGCTCGAGCGCGGTACTCCGCCGCCGATTGCCGCGATAGAAGATCGCGGCGAGCAAGATTGGCACGGCGAGTAACCAGAGAGCGTGCGGACGCCCGAAGATGGTGGAAAATAGCATCGACCCGCTACGGGAACCTCCGCCAGATGGTTTGCTCCAGTAACACAAGAACCAGCAGCAACCCGAGAGCCGCACCGACGAACCACGGGTATAACTCATGATACCGCCGAAAGGCGTGAGTTGGAATCGGCTGGCGTTCAAGCTTATCGATGGTGCGGCAGACTTCGAGCAACTTTTTTCCGTCATTGGCACTGAAGAGCCGGCCGCCGCTGAGGTCCGCCACAGCCTGATTGATGGCACGAGCATCCTGTCGCCGCTCGATATCGGCAGACTTGGCGTCGGGCGGCAGGTCGCCGCCGGTGTCAATCACATAGATCGGAATGCCGAGCTTGGCCGCGAGCTGGGCCGCTTGCCGTGGTTTGAGAGGCTTGCGATCTTCGTCGACGAAGCCGGTGTATTCCAGTTCGCCGTCGCTCAACAGGATCATCACTTTCCGCGGCGGTGACGTCTTCTCCAACCGAATGAGACCTTCGGCGATGGCGTCGCCGATGTTGCTCCCTTCGTCGGTTCCTGGCGCGGCATGATCAAGGAGATGCAGCAAAACCGTGTGATTCAGCGTTGGAGGCGAGAGGGTCTGTGGCCACATTTCGAAGGTGACCAGGCCGATCGCATCCGTGCCGCGTTCGGTGGAGCGGCCATCGAAACGCGTGCCGTCGGGGCCTTCCCCTCCGGCGACGAACAGTCGGAAAGCACGCTTGGAGGCTTCATGGCGAGAGACCTTCGGGCTACCTGCTTGCCATTCAAACGTACCTTCTTGGAGCATGCTCCCTGAGGTGTCGAGCACGATCATGATGGCGATGCTCTCGGTCATCAAACGTGTTTTGCGATCTGGGATACGCGGGCCAGCCAAGGCCAAAACCAGCGTGAGCAGGACCAAAGCTCGCAACACCGAACCGATATAGCGAGCCCGTTTCGCGCGACCGGTGAGCAATCTGACAAGAGACTTGGCATCCGGGAAGCGCAACGACGCACGACGTCGCCGGAGCCACCAATAGAAGAGGAACGGCACGAGAGGTAAAAGCAACAGGATTTCGCGATTGGCGAATTCGAACACGGCACTCCATCCCGATTGAGGGAATGCCTTCACTATAGCGGCGAGCGTGGTAGTACTTGATCGATTCTTCGAGTTGTCGAACGTCGCTGCCGCGCCAGAGCTCCCGTCCCGTGTAATCGAGAAGGACCATCGTGGGATACGCTCGCACGCGGAATTGGGTCTGGAGGCGGCCTTCCTGGCCGTCGCCTTCGAAGTAGATGCGGTAATTGATCGGACGGGCCGCTTTCCGCAAGTAATAATCTTTGATCCCTTCGACTGCCTTCACGCGCGAAGCCCAGGGAAGATCGTCGCAGGCAATGCCGGCAATCTCGACATAATTGGAGTACCGGCTTTGCAGTTCGATCAAATCGGGGATCTTCTGGAGGCAAGGCGTGCATTTGGTCGTCCAAAAGTCGAGGACGATCAAGCGTCGATCCGTCAGATTCTGAAACTCGATCGGGTTGCGGGCCGAATCGTAGACCGTGAAGCTAATTCGATTTTCGACCTGGCGAACGGGTGCTCCCACCGGCGACGAATTCGAAGGAACGGCGGACATCGATGGTGAAGACGGAGGCGGCGGAGGCAACTGCTTCGTGTCCATCGGGCCTGGAATGTTCACGGTTGGGGGAAACGGATTGGTATTCGAATCGGCAACGTTCGGATTCGACGTAGGCGGTGGCGGCGGCAATGGCTTCGAAAGCGGCGATTTCTTACCGGGGCTCCAATCGGTGCCGCCCACAAGTGGGTCCTTGGGCGCTTCGACCGGCTCCGGCTGAGGAATACTATTAGTCGGCGGGTCGAGCTTGGTTTTTCCATCTTTCTTGTCAGGTGCAATCGGGTTCGTCGCGTTGGGGTTGATTGGCGCGGGCGTCACGGATGAAACATTTCCTTCGCTCAACAGAATGAGCATCCGCGTATTCGGAGCCTGGGTCATGGCCGAGCCGCCCAAGACACGGCCGCCTTGATCGCCGCGGACGGAGAGAAAATAGGTCGTGCCCGTTTTCAGGCCCTTAATCATGAAGTAGCCCTGATCGTCTGCCTGGATGCCGATTGGTTTTGCATTGGGTCCGGCATCCGCGGTGGTCACGTTGATGACCGCGTTCGGCTGCGGTTTACCCGAGACGTCCTTCAACATGCCGGCGAGCATTCCATCATTTTCGCGAACGGGATTCTCCGCGCCGATCGCGTTTTTGGGCGGCCGGGTATCGGACCAGAAGGGGTATGAGTCGTTCGCTCGCTCCTTGTCATTCGATGTATTCTTGGCGTTCGGCTTCTTGCCGGTCGAGGCGCAGCCCAGCCCGAATAGGCAGACCACAAGCAAGAAGAACGGAAGCCGACGCATGATGATCCCTCGTCGATTGCCCATTACGCCCACACGGGCGAACGGTCCCCACTTTAGATTCTTCCCCGTAGGGTCTTCCTGGTCAACCAGGCTTAACCATCTTGAGGAAAAGCGTACGAATGCGGGTGCCCTCTAGTTCCGCTATCCGCTGCAGACCTGACAATCGTCCAAGTCCACGCAATTAGCGGAAAACCCCCGTTCGTCAGGTTCGCTTCCATGTCACTCAAGGTGTTTTCCGGATGGGGGGGATATAACGTCATCGGCCAATTCAGTCGAGGCTTTCTTGACGGGTTTTTGGAAGACGGCTATCGTGAACTCAGACGGTCCATCGGATCGTGGTGCCGATTCAACGCTTCCTGACCTGAAAGTTGATATGCCTCAACGCTCTTTCCGCTGGTTGTTTATCTCGCTGGCCTTGCTCGGCGTCAGCGTCGATCTGGCGAGCAAGTACATCGTGTTCCGCTGGCTTTATAACGGCACGCCGTCGGGATCGAAGGAGCTGATTCCCGGCGTGTTCCGCTTCCATGTCGATTTCAAGACGACGGGTGAAGTGAGCGAGTGCTCTCTCGTGAAACTGAATGGACCGGTGCCGCCGCGCGTGAATCATGGGGCGCTATTCGGGCTCGGCAGCGAGCACACGCGAACGGCCAACTATTTCTTCATGGCCATTAGCATCGTGGCCGGCGGGGCGATACTTTGGTGGGGAATGATGGCGGCCACGCGACGGGATCCGCTTTTGTGCGGTGCGCTCGGCCTCATTCTGGGCGGCACGCTCGGCAATCTCTACGATCGCATCTTCTTCGGCGGCGTCCGCGACTTCCTCTATTTCTATCTCATCGAATGGCCGGTCTTCAACATCGCCGACTGCTGCCTGGTCTGCGGAGCGATCACTCTCCTCGGCCATGCGATCTTCGTGCATCCCGAGAAAGAAGTCCCCGTTCCGCTGGCGACCGCGATTGAATGAGATGAGTTGCTATCGAGCGAGGTCGCGTGAGGGCCCCGTGTGTTG
>JAIOQJ010000503.1:8718-21330 GCA_021413475.1 Planctomycetota bacterium
GAGCGCCCCGTGTTTTGCCAGATAAAACACGGGGCGCTCACGCGACCCCGCTCGCTGTGCTACTTCTTCGCCTTCATGGCCTTTTGAACGGCTGTACCAAGGTCAGCCGGCGTGTCCGCGATGGTGATCCCCGCGGCTTTCAGGGCCGTGATCTTGTCTTTGGCCGATCCCGAACCACCTGAGATGATTGCCCCGGCATGACCCATGCGTCGGCCAGGGGGAGCGGTTTGCCCGGCGATGAACGCGGCCACCGGCTTCTTGACGTGCTTCGAGATATACTCGGCCGCCCGTTCTTCCGCGGTGCCGCCGATCTCGCCGATCATCAGAATCGCTTCGGTTCCCGGATCCTCTTCGAACATTTTCAGCAGGTCGATCTGATTGGTGCCGATGATTGGATCGCCGCCGATGCCGACGCACGTCGATTGGCCGAGCCCCAAGCCGGAAAGTTGGAAGACGGCTTCGTATGTCAACGTGCCGGAACGACTGATGACGCCGACCGTCCCCGGCTTGTGGATATAACCCGGCATGATGCCGATTTTGCATTCGCCCGGCGTGATGATTCCGGGGCAGTTAGGCCCGATCAAACGGCTGCCGGGACGATCCTTTAGGAAACGCATGACGCGCGACATGTCGAGAACGGGGATCCCTTCGGTGATGGCAATAATCACACCGATGCCCGCGTCGGCCGCCTCCATGATCGCGTCGCCGGCCCCACCAGCGGGAACGAAGATCATGCTGGCGTTGGCCCCGGTCTTCCGCACGGCCTCGTGGACCGTATTGAACAACGGGAAGCCGTCTTGCGTGGTGCCGCCCTTGCCCGGTTTGACGCCGCCGACGATCTGCGTGCCGTATTCGCGGCACTGGATGGCGTGAAAAGTCCCCGATTTGCCGAGGCCCTGGACGAGAAGTTTGGTGTTCTTGTTGACGAGAATGCTCATGAATTCACTTTCAGGATGTCTCAAGCGGGATGAAATCTTATCGATCATCCTATTTTGGAGAGGTGGTTTTGGCATCAAGCCGCTTGCGGCGGAGCGTTAAATGCGCTCCGCCGCAAGCGGCTACCAAGCGCGTTCAATCACGGCGACGTCGCAAAGGCCCCATGGGGAGTCGCCCGCCAGTTTCTCCGCAAGCGAATTGTGCTTGCCATCCCGGCGGAGCGAGAACGTCTCGGTGATGCGCAATCCCGGCGGCAGCAAATCCTTGAAGGTTTGTAGAGAGTGCCGATGAGTGAAAAGCACCACCGTGCGATGGCGCGTCAATAAGTCGTCGATAAGCGTCTGGGCGTATTTGGTTCGCACATTTCGCAAATCGTCTCGGCCGAGGTAAAAGGCCACCGAATCGACGTTGCGCGGGAAACAAATCACCGTTTCTTGCGGGTTGGCGCAAAGGGCCGTCATTTTTTCACGATTGGCCATTGGCGAGCGTTGCTCCGCGTACCAGGGAACCGCGTGATAATGGGCGAAGACCAGGAGGCATGCCATCACGCCGACGCCGGCTCGTGTCCAGTTCGAACGGTTCCATTTGCTGTGCGCGATGAAATCGCCCAGGGCCAGAGTCAGGCACGGGAATGCGGGCAGAATGTACGTCGGCAACTTGCTGCCGGAGAGCGAGAAGAAGAACAAACACCATAGGCCGGCGATCAGCCAGAATCCAAGAGCAAAAGACCGTCGGGCAGCAATATCCGGATCGCCCGAGGCGAGATGTTTACCCAAGCCCCAAAGGAGCAACGTACCCGGCAGCAGGCCGCCAAGTGCGATCGGCAGGAAGTACCAGACCGGTTGCAAGTGGTCGAACGGCTGCACGAAGCGCAGGATATTGTGTTCCCAGAAAAAATAGCGAAGGAAGATCGGGGTGCGTAAATAAATGCCCGTGTACCAGGGTAAATTCACCAGAAATGCGACGAGCAGGAACATGGCGAGGTTCTTCCAACCGATGCGAACCTGCGACCCGGTCAACCAGCGAAAGAGCCAAAGCGGCGGCGCGAGCAAAAGAATCGAGATAGGCCCCTTGGTCAGAATGCCAAGCCCGCAGGCCACGGCCGCGACCAGCCACCATCCGCGGCGGAAGCGTTCTCCGCGAATGGCCTCGAAGCCGGCAAACAAACTGAGGGTGACGAAGAACGTCAGTAACCCATCGAGCAAAAGCATTCGGCCCATACCCATGAAGCCCGGTGCGATGGTCAGCAAAAGCGCACCCCAAAGGGCCGAGCGCTCACCGAGGCTTCGACGGCCAATCAAGTAGACGATCAGAATTGCCCCATGTACCGCCAAGGCCGGAAAAAGGCGGGCCGACGTTTCAGAAACACCGAACCACGAATAACTCAACCGAACCAACCAGTAAAGCAGAGGTGGCTTATCGAGATACGGTTGCCCCTGCAAAGTGGGGACGATCCATTCGTTTCGATCGTGCATCTCGCGCGCGATTTGGGCGTAGCGGCCTTCGTCCGGTTCGAGCAAATGGAACGAGCGCGTGGGATAGAGGAGCAAGCCCGGTAAAATGATCAACAAGAGCAACGACAGCGGCCGAACGCGGCGATCCGGATCCGCTTGGCCGGGAAAAAGCACGCGCGACCAAAGGTACGGCAGCCAGGCCAGGATACCTCTGGGAGTTTCAACGGAAGCAGACTGATCCACCGGCATCGCGGACATCCTCCATGACGAATGCAGGAAGAGGATTGTCGCCGAGAGGGCGAATGGGGTCAATCCTGAATGAGGCTTCCGCGCTCCTCTCCGGAAACCCTCCGACTCGCGGCTAAACAAAATTCCCGTTTAGCCGCTCCTCGTAGGGTTTCCGGAGAGGAGCGCGTCGCCGGCACCCCACGACCAATGATGAGAAGCGAAGAAGCGAATGAGACTTGCATATTCATTTGACTATACGCCGCCGGCAATTTATTCTCAACACTCTGAAGAATCCACCCCACTACCGAAATTTGGTTTTACGGCGATACGGAGCATGAAACTTTTCCGGAGCGCGGGTGTTTATAGATCATACGCTCATCTGCTGCCCGACCCCTCCCTTTGGGTCGTCCTATTCTGGAGTTGCGAAACATGCTGATTCGACGACTGGTGGCCGCCCTTGTGCTGGCGAGCGGTGCGATGTTCCTCGCCGCGCAGGTCCCCGACGACTTGGCCGCTCAGGATGCCAAACTGGACAAAAGCGCACTCTTGAAGAAGTTTCAGGAGCGAGCCAAGCGAAAAGCGGATCGCGCCAAGGCAGAGGCCGAGGCCAAAGCAAGTGCGGATGCCAAGGCGAAAGTGGAAGCGGATGCCAAAGCGAAGGCCGAGGCTGACGCGGCCAAGCCAACCGCGAAGGTCGCTCCCGCCGAGACCAAGCCAAGCAAGCCGATGGACGTCAAGGCCGTCGCCAAGTTCATCGATTCGCAACTCGATAAGGAACTGAAGGCCGCCAAGATCGATCCTTCGTCTCGCTGTAGTGACGCCGAATTCATTCGCCGGGCGACGCTCGACATTACAGGCGTGATCCCCACCGCCGAGCGAGTCACGAGTTTTCTGGCCAGTTCGGAAGCGAACAAGCGCGAAACATTGATCGATGAGCTCTTGGCGAGCCCCAGGTACGGTCAGCGTCTCAGCGATATCTGGTCCAATCAGATGGTTTCGATGGATTCGACGACACGGTTTGTCACCAAACAGCCCCTCGTCAAATGGCTCTCGGAGAGTTTCAACGAAAACAAGCCGTGGGACCGCATGGCCCACGACATCATCTCGGCTACCGGCGAGCAAGACAAGAACGGTGCCGTCGTTTACTACATGTACAACGCGGGCGTCGACAAAATGACCGATAGCGTTGGCAAACTTTTCCTCGGTGTGCAGATCCAGTGCGCTCAGTGCCACAATCACCCCTTCACCACTTGGAAACAGACCGAGTACTGGGGAATGGCCCAGTTTTTCTACAACGTGAATATCACCATTCAGCGTAACGGCAAGCAGACCGACGTGGTGCCCGGCGTCAGCGAAAACATGCGCGGCAAGGGAGGCAAAGGCAACCCGCTGCCGGAGTCGGCAAAATCGGTCCCCGCCAAGTTTCTGGGTGGCGAGACCGTGAAGCTCACCAGCTCCAAGCCATACCGTCCGGTTCTGGCCGATTGGCTCTGCACTTCGGAGAATCCATTCTTCAGTAAGTCGATCGTCAACCGCGTCTGGGCTCAATACTTCGGCCGTGGTTTGGTCAATCCGATCGACGACTTGAGCGAAGAGAACAAGCCCACGCATCCTGAATTGCTGCAAGGGCTGGCCAAGGAGCTATCCGGCGGCGGCTTTGATCTGAAGAATCTCGTCCGGGCAATCTGCTTGAGCGATGCCTATCAGCGGACCAGCCAGCCGATCCCCAGCAACAAGGCCGACACGGTCCTGTACAGCCACATGGCCATCAAGGTTTTGACACCAGAACAGCTATACGACTCGCTGACCGCGGTGGTCGGCTGCGAATCAGCCGCTGGGCGTCCGATGCAGAAGGGTGGTAATCCAAGGCAAGGCAATGCCAGCCCGCGCGATCGCTTCGTCTCTTTCTTCATGGGGAGCGAGAATCCAAAGGCCACCGAGTACGAGGCTGGCATTCCTCAGGCCCTGCGTCTGATGAACAATCCGAGACTGTCCGGCTCATCGAACGTGATCAACGGCATCGCGAAGTCCGGCGATGAACCCGCGAAAGTCATTGAGCGCATGTATCTCATGACGCTTTCGCGTAAGCCGACCGAAGCCGAACTCAAGAAACTGACCGGCTTCATCGCCGATTCATCCGATCCGAAGAGCGGATATTCCGACGTACTCTGGGTTTTGCTCAACAGCAGCGAATTTGCGTTGAACCACTAAAAAATTCCACCCGAACACGACTCCTATACCGAGGTTCCAAAATGTTCTCTCAAGCACTGCAAGAAAAATCGCGTCGTGATTTTCTGAAGCTGACGTCGATGGGCGTCTTTGCGGCCTCTTCCACGGGCTGGTTGAACGTGCTCGCCAACGCGGCGGCCGAGACCAAGACGCCATTGAAGAGCAAAGTGAAATCCGTCGTCCTCCTGTGGCAGGCGGGCGGGCCAAGCCACAAGGATAGCTGGGACCTCAAGCCCGAGAGCAAGGGGGCCGGCGAATTCAAGCCGATCGACACCAGTGCTCCCGGCATCCAGATTTCCGAGCATCTGCCGAAGCTCGCCAAGTTGATGAACCACGGGGCAATCATCCGCGGCATGAGCACAGCGGAAGGAGCCCATGCCCGCGCCAGCTACAACATGCACACCGGCTACCGCGAAGGCCAGGGCGGCATTACTTATCCCAGCATCGGTGCCCATGTTTCGCACGAGCTCGGGAAGAAGGATTTCCCGCTGCCGAACTACGTCACCATCGGCGGTCGTAGTTACGGGTCTGGTTTCCTAGGGCCGAAGGATCAACCGCTCATCATCACCGACCCGAACCGGGGCGTCGAAGACCTCAAGCCTGTCGTTGGCTCCGGCCAATTCGACAAGCGCGTCAGCCTCCTCGAAGACATGGAGAAGGCCTTTTATCACACATACCAGGCCGACAACATCAACGACCACAAGACGACCTATGGCCGGGCCGTCACGATGATGCAGTCGAAGGAAGCCAAAGCCTTCGACCTTTCCCAAGAATCGTCGAGCACTAAAGCCACCTATGGAAGCGACAACTTCCAGTTGGGCTGCTTGATGGCTCGTCGGCTGGTGGAAGTCGGTATCCCGTTCATTGAAGTCAGCATTGGCGGCTGGGACACGCATCAGGATAATTTCGGCCGGCTGAAGAACGCGTTGCTGCCGAAACTCGATGGCGGTGCGGCGGCGTTGATCGGCGACCTCAAGGAACGCGGTCTGCTCGAAAGCACACTCGTGATCATCATGGGTGAATTCGGCCGCACGCCGAACATCAACACTCGTGGTAATCTTCCAGGCCGCGATCATTATCCGCGCGCCTGGTCGCTCGGCATGTTCGGCGGCGGCGTCAAGGGGGGCGTGGTCCACGGCCGTACCGACAAAGAAGGGGCCGTGGTCGAGGAAGGCAAAACCACCAGCCTCGATTTCATGGCGACGGTGTGCAAGATCGTCGGCATCGACTACACCAAGGAAAACGAGACGTCCACCAAGCGGCCTGTCCGCATTGTCGATAAAGGTGCCAAGCCGGTCGATGCGATTATCGCTTGATTTGGCAGATTGAAATGTGAATGAAATCAAAAATGCCCTCGGCGAACGCCGAGGGCATTTTTGTTCCCATGTTTGGGCAGGTAGCTTCTCAATGGGCGTTTCCCTGTTAACCCGACGCGCTAGCGAGGGATGCGGCCCTCCCTCGCTAGCGCGTCGGGTTAACACAAGCGCAAAAAATAAACCCGCGGTATTCCGCGGGTAAAACGTGTGTTTTTCGAGGGCAAATTTCAACAAATCAATGAACGGCGGTCTCTTCCGACGAGCCTTTGCGTACCACTTCACCGAGCGGAACCGATTCATCGTCGTGTGCGGCTGCCGCAACGAGTACCGGTTCAAATTCGGCACGGCGGGCATGAACTTCCGCCCGATCGACCGAAACGCTTGCGGGGGCGGCGATGCCAATGCGAACGCGATCGCCCTTCACCGAAACCACGGTAACACGAATGTTTCCGTCGATGATGATTTCTTCGCCCGGCCGACGTGATAGTACCAACATTGTGAACCCTCCTTGGAGAACAAAGTGACTTTTACCTTCACGATAAACTCTACGCAAATCATAGACCAGAAGTTTTGAGAAATGAATGTCCGTAGCAAGAAAATTCGAAATAATTCGCAAAACCAGCCACCCATCTTTCGCCAATTCACCAAATTACCAAAAATAGCCAAAAAAAGATTCAAGTTAGGTCAGCTGAACCCGAATTAAAGGTTGACCAAATACGAATTCCCCTGCTTTTTGCACCCTCTTTGTGTTCAATAACCGCTCGTGTGTGCCGAAATCGCTCAAATTACCGAGGCCGATGATATGCAACTCCGAGAACTCGGTCGAACGGGCTTACAAATCTCCGCGCTCAGCCTTGGCGGAGCCGCGATCGGGCAGCAATACGGCAATGTCACGCGAGAAGAGGTCACCGCTTGCGTGTACGCGGCCCTCGACGCTGGGGTGAATCTGATCGACACGAGTGCTTACTACGGCAAGGGAAGTTCGGAAGAGTGGCTCGGCGAGATTCTGCATGGTCGCCGCGACCAAGTCTATCTCAGCACCAAAGCGGGCCGGTTCGACTACGCGGATTTCGATTTTCGCCCGGAGGCCATGTGGCGAAGTGTTGAAGAATCGTTGCGACGGCTGCGGACCGATGCCGTCGATATTCTTTTAGCCCACGATATCGAATTCGCCACCGACTTCGAAGCCGTCTTTACCGACACGGCCGACTGCCTCCATAAGCTGAAGCGGCAGGGCAAGTGCCGTTTCATCGGGATGTCGGGCCTGCCGCTCGGCCTTCTCCGCCGGGCCATCGAGCTTTGTGATCTCGATGTCGTGATCAGCTACTCGCATTACACGTTGCAGAGTCAGCGCTTGCTTACCGAATTACTGCCGGTCGCGGAAGAGCACGGCGTCGGCATCTTGAACGGCAGTCCGCTCTGCCTGGGAGTTCTGACCAATCAGGGTCCACCGCCGTGGCATCCTGGTTCGGAACGCCTGAAGGCAATTGGCATGCAAGCGGCCGAGCATTGCCGACAACGCGGTACCGACATCAGTTTTCTGGGCATGCAGTACTGCCTGCAAGAAACACGGATCGCCAGCACCATAACTGGCACCGCCCGTGTCAGTGAATTGCAGACGAATCTTCGGGCGTTGACGACGCCGATCGACGCGGAGCTTCTCGCGGAGGTGCAGGCGATCCTGGCACCCGTGATGAATGAGACTTGGGCGAGTGGGAATTGGAAAGAGCCGGCATGAAAGCCGCATCCGTTAACCCGACGCGCTAGCGAGGGAGAGCCGAATCCCTCGCTAGCGCGTCGGGTTAACGGATGCGGCCATTGCGCCACTCAATGCTCAATCCAAAACCACTCCGGCGGTGTCGCGTCGTACTTCGTGTAAATCTCATCGAGATCGAGCGCTTCGAAATCCATCATCCGCGCCCTGCATTGCACTTCGAGATCGGTTTCCGAGCCCATTTCGATCAGGTACTGCCGGCCCAGGCGATTGCTCTTCTTCTCGAAGTCCGATTTTTCCGCGTATACCCGTTCGAAGAGTTCTTCGTGTTCGCGCAGCATGTGCGTCCAGAACTGGCTGAGCCGGCTTTTGAAGTCGGCTTCGCTTTCGCCTTCGCGGGAAAGTAATGTCAGACACAGGTAGTCATTATCCACAAGGCAACTCCATGCCGCGGCCGGTTCCAGACACACAGGATTTAGCGATTGAAGGGCGATCGTCGAGTTGCAAATCGATAGTTCCGCACCGCCCGTCGCCGCTTCGATGGTTTCATGCGGCTAAAATTAACGTAGGAAATCCTAATTCTCTCCCTTCTGGAGAAGCGCATGAAGCGGCAGCAAATTCTTCTATTGATGACGGTTGTCATCGGCCTAATGGCAGCCAGCCCGGCCCAGGCCCAGCGGGGGAACAATCCCGCTCGTTCGTATGGCGTTGGAGTGGGCGTCGGTGTCGGCGTTGGCCCACGAGGCTATGGCTACCCGTACTACGGACCTGGGTTCGGGATCTACCCCTACGACTACCGAGGTTTTTACGGTAATGGCGTGAGCATGTACGGCCCGCCCGTGCCGACTTACGGCATCGTCCCAGGCACTTTCGGAGCTTCCGATAACCGAGTGAATCAGAACGCTCCCTTCTTCGGCACTGGAATGGGCTGGTGGGGCTACCGCTCGCCATCGCCGCGGCCGACGCCGAACTTCGCGTTCAATCCGCCGGCAACGCGAATCGATGCGAATGGCAACATCGTTACCGATGTTCCGGATCAAGGTGTGTTGTCCATCGAGGTGATCGTCCCGATCGAGAATGCGTTTGTCTTCATCAACGATCAGTTGACGAAGCAGACCGGGACTTCGCGTGTATTCACTTCACCCATGATTCAAAAGGACGAAGTTTGCGAATACGACGTGCGAGCGGAATGGATCATCGACGGCAAAAAGACCAGCCTGACGCAAACCGTTTCCGGTAAGCCAGGCCAGCGCGTCGTCGCTGATTTTGTGAAGTGAATTCTTCGATGCCCTTTTCTTCGTAGGACGGCCTTCCTTGGCCGTCCGCTTTTTTTGACGGTCTAGGAAGGACGTCCTACGAAGAAGCGAAAACGATTTTCTCGTAATCCTCCGGCGTATCGAGATCGAGCAAAATCGATCCCGACGCCACGGGGATTTCGAAGACCTGCTCCGGCCGGGCACGCAAGTAGGCGTTCAAGCCTTGCGATGCAGGCAACGCTCGAATCCCCTTCACATGCCGCCAGCCGATCAGTGTCGGATGGCCTCGCTGGCCTTCGAAGGTGGGAATCAAAATATCCCGCTGTTTGTCGAAACGGGAGATCATGTCACGAACCACGTCCGCTTCGATAACGGGATGATCGGCGGGAATGAGCAAAAAGGCATCGTCATCGCTCGGGTTCCAATTATTTTCAATCCATTCCAGACCATGCTCAATCGTCTGCCGCATGTCGGTGGTAGCGAGTACCAGCAGCAACGTGTCGGCCCCTGCTTGGCAAGCGAGGGGCAAGATCTCCGGAACGTGCGGACCGATGACGACGAGAATGTTCGCGACGCCCGCTTGCCGTACCGAGGCGACCACTCGTTCGACGACCGTATTCGCACCCAGCGGCAGGAGCAACTTGGGCCGGCCCATCCGGGTGCTATGCCCGGCGGCGGGGAGCAGCGCATAAATCATTTGGGTGCGGCGGACGATTGAGGGACGCCTGATTTAGCTGACAGGCGGTTTAGATCTTCCTGCACCATCTCCTCGACGAGATCCTTGAAGCAGATGGTCGGCTTCCATTTAAGTTGTTTCGTCGCCTTGGCGGGATCACCGAGGAGCAGGTGAACCTCGGCCGGCCGGAAGAAACGCGGATCGATCACCACGTACTTGCGCCAGTCGAGCCCCACGTAGTTAAAGGCGATTTCGACGAATTGCTGTACCGACCAGGTCTCGCCGGTGGCGACGACAAAATCATCCGCGACCTCCTGCTGGAGCATCAGCCACATGGCTCTCACGTAATCCTTGGCGTGGCCCCAATCGCGCTTCGCTTCCAGGTTGCCCAGGGGAAGCTGATCGGCCAGGCCGAGCTTGATCTTGGCAACGTAGCTGGTGATTTTTCGCGTGACAAACTCGAAGCCGCGCCGTGGTGACTCGTGGTTGTACAAGATACCCGAGGCGGCGAACATCCCGTAGGCTTCGCGATAGTTACGCGTCAATTCGTAGCCCGCGCATTTCGAGATGCCATAAGCCGAGCGGGGATGGAACGGCGTCAGTTCCGTTTGCGGCGTCTCGCGGACCTGGCCGAACATCTCGCTTGAGGCCGCGAAATAGAACCGACACTTGGGCGTCACTTCCTTGAGGCACGCGAGCATATGGTGCGTGCCGTTGATGTTCGTGTTCAGCGTGGAGAACTCATCCTCGAAGGAGTAGCTCACAAAGCTCTGGGCGGCCAGATGGTAGCATTCGTCGGGCTGCACTTTCGAAAATACTCGGAAGACGCTGGCGAAACTCTCGAGCGACGCGGAGTGCAACTCTACTTTGTCGAGGAGATGCCGAATCCGCCACATGCGATGGTCGGGGTCCTCAATGGCCACCCGCCGCACCATGCCGTGGACGCGATAACCCTTTTCGAGGAGCAACTCCGCCAGGTAGGATCCGTCCTGACCCGTGATGCCGGTAATCAAAGCATTTTTCATGTCGAGAAGATCCAAGAGAAAGGGGCGATCACCCGCTGCGCTGCCGTGATGAAGCGTAGGATAGGATTGATTGTGGAAATGGCATCAGGTGGAAGCGTTGTAGGCGTTCAAGCAGCGGTCGACGGTGCCCATCCAGGTAAAGCGGTCCAGGAGAAGCCGCGGGCGGGGCATGTTCGCCCATGGTAATCGCGATCCGTTCAGCCGACGTATTCCCGAAACCAGGCAACGGTTCGCTGCAAGCCTTCACGCAGAGACACCTGTGGTTTCCAGCCGAGAACCTCACGTGCTCGCCTGCTGTCGGCATACATCCGCCAAATCTCAGTTGGACGATACGGCAAAGCCCCGATGAGGACTTCGGAACGCGTTTCAGTCAATTCGGCGATCATCCGCACCAAATCGCGGATCGCGACTTCTTCCCCGGCAGCGAAATTGATCGGCCCATCAATTGGCTCCGGATGCGTGGCTACTTTCATGAGCCCATCAACGATGTTATCCACAAAATTGAATTCACGAGTTTGCTCGCCTAATGTTGTCCGGATCGGAACTCCCCTTAGGCAGTTGAGGATCAACTCCGGAATAATCGCCTTGGCGCTCTGATAAGGACCAAAGGTGTTAAAAGGCCTCGCAATGACGATTGCCGGCCCGGTCTGAAGTCGCTGTTTGAGGCGACAATAAAGTTCGCCAGAATACTTGGTAATGGCGTAGGGCGAAATCGGTGCCGGGCACATCTCTTCCGCAAACGGAACTGACTCTTGCAGACCGTAGACCTCCGAAGTTGACATGTAAATGAACTTTTTGGCATCTTCGCATAGGTCGAGCAAATTTGCTGTTCCCTTTGCATTGACATCGAAGCACTCTTCCACCTGCCGGAATGATTCGCCGACATGGTTGTACGCAGCCAGGTGAAAAACCACGTCTGGGTTGAATTCCTTCACGCTCTGCAATGCGCCCCGATTGCGCAAGTCTGCTTCGATGACATGGACGCGATTCCAAACGCCGCGAAGCCGTTCATTCTTCATCACATTGCCATATCGCACCATCACGGCGACATGTGCTCCTTGATCGAGCAACCGATGAACCAAGTGGGAGCCAATAAAGCCCGATCCCCCGGTTACCAATGCGCGTTTGTGGTTCATAATCCGTAGTCTCCCATAACCGTGTAAAATTCGATGATGTCAGATTCAGCTTGCTGCCGGTCCTTTTCCGTATTGATCGTCAAGTGCTTGCCTTCGTGCTGGTGGATTCGCATTTCGCGTTGCTGGACGAGCGTTTCCAAAAACTCGGGCATATCCGAGTGCTTCTTTAGTAAATCTAGCGCTTTCGCTTCGCAAAACATATATCCAATGTTGATCCAGTGAGGCAATCGCGGCTTCTCTTTGAAACCGGTGACCAGGCCAGATTCGGTAAATTCGACGATACCAAACGGGCTGTGAAGCGGATAAACTGTCAGCGTCATCAAATTTTTTGCATTGTCGTGTGTACGGCGCAGTGCGGCTAGATCCACGTTTGCCAAGGTGTCGCCGTAACAAATAAGCGACCTGCCTTGCACGTGCGGTCGGGCATCAAGAAGCCGGTCCGTCATACTCGCATCACCGGAGTTGACGCATGTGATTTGCCATTGTGGTGCCTCCAACTCGCGGACAAAATTCTCAATCATCTCTGCCTTGTACCCAACACAAAGGACAAACCGCGATACCCCAGCGGCGCTCAGGTAATTAAGAAGATGCCGCAACAGTGGCTTATCTCTGAGAGGTACCAGCGGCTTTGGAATGCTATCC
>JAIOQJ010000334.1 GCA_021413475.1 Planctomycetota bacterium
GGGCTCGACCTGACCGTCGGTGGCAGCACCATCAGTCTCGACGACATGTCAAACATGCGGCGAACGGTCTACGGCAAAGTCAGCCGCCACGATCTTAGCCCCTTGCTGAGGCTGTTCGATTTCCCCGATCCGAACATCACCAGCGACCGGCGGAACGAAACGACGATCCCGCAGCAGTTGCTCTTCGTGATGAACAGCCCATTCTTCGTGGCACAGGCGAAGGCGTTGGCCAAAAAGATCGAGAACGAAACCGGGCCCGAGGCAAAGGTGAAATTGGCGTACGCCTTGGCCTTTGCCCGCCAACCTCGTCCGACCGAGATCGCCGTGGGAGAGCGCTTTCTGAGCGGCACCGACGCACCGGAGGATGCCGCCCAGAATAAACTGTCGCGTCCGGAGCGCTACGCCCAATCTCTGCTGGCGAGTAACGAGTTCCTGTACATCGATTGAGTTTCCTGGCATCCATTGGTGAAGTATGACGCTTTTCCCATCACGCCGACAACTGTTGCAAACCGCGGGCACCGGCCTTGGCACGCTGGGCCTCGCCGCGCTGCTGAGCGATGAGACCGCGCGAGCCGCCGCGCCGCTGGCACCTAAAGTGCCCCTCTTGCAACCGCGTGCCAAACATATCATCCACTTGTTCATGAATGGTGGACCTTCCCAGGTCGATACGTTCGATCCGAAGCCGGCACTCATCAAGTACCACGGTCAGAAGCCGCCCGCTGCCGATCTGAAGACCGAACGCCGCACTAGCAACCTGATGATGTCACCGTTCGTGTTCGCGAAGTGCGGTCAATCGGGCTTGGAAGTCAGCGACATTTTTCCCCAGGTTTCGAAGTGCGCCGACGACCTTTGCGTGATTCGATCGATGTTCACGGACATTCCAAATCATGAACCCGGAATGTTGATGATGACGTGCGGGAACAATCAGCCGATCCGTCCCTCAATGGGCTCTTGGCTGCTCTACGGATTGGGCAGCGAGAACCAGAATCTGCCCGGCTTCATTACTCTTTGCCCTGGTCGGCCCGGCGTGGTGGGACCGCATCTCTGGAGCAACAGTTTCCTCCCCGGTATCTTCCAGGGCTGCCACGTCAACAACAAGGGCATCGACCCGCGCAACGTGATCGCTCATATCAACAACCCGTTGCTGACATCATCGGCACATCGCGAACAGGTTGATCTGATGCGGCAGATCAACGAAGAACATCTCGCTCAGCGGCCGCGCGATGCCGCGCTCGAAGGCCGTATTCAATCGCTGGAGATGGCCTTCCGCATGCAAGTGGAGGCACAAGAGGCGTTCGATCTCAATCGCGAAACCAAGCCGACCCGGGCAATGTACGGCAATGGCGACTTTGCCGACGGCTGCCTGTTGGCGCGGCGCTTGGTCGAACGGGGTGTTCGCGTTGTACAACTGTATTTTGGCGCGGGCGAGAACTGGGATGACCACGACAACATTCAGCGGCATCGCGAACGAGCCAGCCGGGTCGATCGGCCGATAGCGGCGCTACTTACCGATTTGAAGAACCGCGGAATGCTCGACGACACGCTGATCTTGTGGGGTGGCGAGTTCGGCCGTACGCCGACCAGCGAAGGAAACACGGGCCGAGATCACAACCATTACGGCTTCAGCGTGTGGATGGCCGGCGGCGGCGTCAAAGGCGGCATGACTTATGGCGCGACTGACGAATTCGGCTTCGCCGCCGTTGAAAATCGCGTTCACGTCCATGACTTGCACGCCACCATTCTGCATCTCATGGGCATCGATCACGAAAAGCTGACCTATCGCTACAGCGGCCGCGACTTCCGACTAACCGACGTGGAAGGACGCGTTCTCGAATCGATTATTCGATGAAGGATTTTGAACGTCTTGATATTCCTCCAGCCCTCAATTCATCCCGTGGCCAAGGGACACCAGTCGCTGTTAGTTACGGAGACGAGCGAAATTGCTTGTATCGTCACTTCGACGAGGGTACAACTAAAAGCCACTGGAACCTACCCCGCTACGGCCCGCCATTGAGGAACGTTCCCGCGTTCCTTCTCAGAATACTCTCCTTCCTTTCCGGAGAATCGGTCATGAAACGATTCATCGCGCTCGTTCCCCTCTTCATTCTCGTGGCGTTTGCGACAGGCCAGCAGCCGAAGCAGCCACAATTTCTGGAGCCGCTCAACGTCGAGGTGCCTCCCGTTTCAACCGACAAGGCGGTTCAGTACGACTACGACATCGTCTACGTTCGCGCCCCGCGCTTCGGGGACGAGAAATCGCCGAAGTGGGCCGAGATCGCTCACCCGGTGCTGATGGATCCCGGTGCGGATCTGATGCTACTCCATCCGGATGGCAAGGAGGATCTCCTCGTCGCCGGCGGTGAAGATGGCGCGATCGCCGATCCCGCGATTTCGTTCGACGGCGAGTCGGTCTACTATTCCCATGTCAAAGGCTTGAAGGGGACCAACCAGCACGGCCCACCACCGCGCGGCGGGGCCGACATCTACAAGATCAATCTCAAGAGCCGGAAGATCGTGCGCCTCACCGAACAAGTCTTCACGCCCAACACCGGCGCGGCCCAATGGTCGAAGGACTTCGTCACGCGCGAAGAGGGCAAGACCAATCTCAACTACGGCGTGGTCAACATGGGCCCGTGCCCACTGCCCGGCGGCCGAGTAATGTTCACCAGCACGCGCAACGCCTTCCGGCCGCCCAACGGTTACCCGTATTTCGCTTCGCAGTTGTTCGTGATGGATGACGACGGCGGCAACGTCGAACACATCGGCCATTTCAATCTGGCGGGGGCTCTTCATCCCACCATCTTGAAGGATGGCCGTGTTCTGTTCAGTACCCTGGAATCGCAAGGGCTGCGCAGCGGCATCCTCTGGGGCATCTGGAGCATTCATCCGGATGGAACCAACTGGGGACCAGTCGTCAGCGCTCTACTGCAAGGCGGCGGCGCTCCGGACGCCTTCCACTTCCAGACCCAGCTTTCCGACGAGAGCATCGTCGTCGAGCGTTACTACAACCAGAACAACTGGGGCTTTGGGCTTTACTACAAGCTCCCGCCGCAGGCACCGGACGGTTACGCCGCGTTCGGTCCGGCCGCCCCGAGCGATCCTCGCAATCCACCGCTGCGTGGGGGCCGGTTTGGCAATGGCCTCGGCAAGTATTCACGCTTTCCCTTCAGCCCAACCGGCATCGAGTCGCTGACCCGTTTCGTCGTCTTTGGCGATTCTCCCTCTGATTCGTCGGTGCGGGATAAGAAGGATGCTCCCGCGGTTGGCAAGTTCACCCACCCGTCCGGCGCGCCCGACAACCATCTTCTGACTGTGTATTCACCTGGCCCGGTGAACCATCAAAACGGCCTCAAGAGGCCAGTCGTGGACGGCGGCATCTATCTCATCAAGGACGGCAAAGCGATTGACGAGCCCGCTCAGATGCGTCTCATCAAGAACGATCCGAAGTACAACGAACAATGGCCGCGGGCCGTCGTCCCGTATAAGCGCATATACGGCGTGGCCGAACCGAAAACCCTCGTTCCCCTGCGTAACGACGGCACGCTCTCCAAACTGCTGCCGGAAGGTACGCCCTACGGCCTGATCGGCACTTCGAGCTTTTACAAACGAGAAAGTTATCCGCAGGGTGTTGTTCCCGAAGGCAAGGTCACGGCAACGCAAACCGCAGGGAACGATCGCAACGGCTATCGCGGCCTGGGGGCCTTCAACAGTGCCGAGAACGGCGGCACGCTCAACTGGATCAACCAGGGGGCGGACGCAGGCATCTATAGCAACGAAGAGATTCACGCGGTCCGGATCGTCGCCCAAGAGCCGACCACGGACCGGAGTAACGGTTCCAAGCCGGGGCGGCTGTTCCACAACGCGGCCAACGAGCGGTTGCGCATCCTGGGCGAGATCCCTCTGCGCAAGTTCGTGGACGGCAAGCAACCCGTCGATCCCGACGGCAATCCGGATACGAGTTTTTTGGCCAAGATCCCCGCCGACACGCCCTTCACGTTTCAGACCATCGACAAGGATGGCATGGTGCTGAACATGTCGCAGACCTGGCACCAGCTTCGGCCTGGTGAAATCCGCAACGATTGCGGCGGCTGCCACGCCCACAGCCAGAAGCCGACGCTGTTCAAGGACACGTTCGCCGCCCGCTCCGACTACAAGGTATTCGACCTCACCCAGAAGACGCCGCTCCTAACCAGCAAGGCGAGCGACCAGTCCAAAACCAAATGGGATGCCAACGACGAAACCGGCCTAAGGCAAGTCGCGGACGTGAAGAACGTCGAGTACCATCGCGACGTGAAGCCGATTCTTCAAAAGAGTTGCGTTGCCTGTCACAACTCAAAAGATGGCAAGGAACCGGCCGGCGCTCTGAATCTCGACGCCGACGACGAAGTGGTCAAAGACGAACGCTGGGGCAACCTGCCCGGCACCTTCGCACGTTTGGCGCGAGACCACAGAGCCCGCTTCGGCTACAAGCCGATCAGCGATCGCTTTATCGGTGCCACGTGGCGCGGCGACCAGACTTCTCGCTACGTTCGCATGTTCCAGGCCCGCCGCAGTCTGCTAGTTTGGAAAGTTCACGGTCGGCGCACCGACGGCTGGACCAACGACGATTTTCCGACGGAGTTGAAACCGGGCGACGCCACGACGCTGCACTGGAAGGGCAAGCCGTTGGAAAACACGCCCAACAACCGCGATATCGCCGACCTCGATTACACGGGCAGCGCCATGCCGCCACCGGACGCCGTGGCCGGCACCTATGTCGGCCACGAAGGAAAGAAGATCAAAGTGGAGCCACTGACCGACGAGGATCGCCGTACCCTGGTGCGCTGGATCGATCTCGGCTGCCCCATCGATCTGGACTATCAGGCCGCCTCGCCGCAAACGACCGGATACGGTTGGATGCTCGACGACACCCGGCCGACATTGACGCTTACCTATCCGCGAGTAGGTAGCAACAAGGAACTGACCCGACTGTTGGTCGGTATGCACGACTACTATTCGGGGTTGGACGAGAAGAGCTTCGCGGTCGTCGCCGATTTCGACATCGACGGCATCAAGGCGGGTGAAAACCTGGCGGCCAAGTTCAAGCCGGCGTCGCCGGGGGTCTGGGAATTGACACTTTCCAAGCCGGTCGCCAAGTTGCCGAAGGGCAAACTCACGGTGTCGGTGAAAGACCGCCAAGGAAATCTGAGTCGGATCGAGCGGGCGTTCTCCGTGGAATAGAACATCCCGTGGTTTGATCCCTGGGGTCGCAAAGCCTCACCTCTGGGCTTGGGGGAATTCATACAAGCTCACAGGTGAGGGTTTCCGAACCTCTGGGATCCGCCACTTATTTGCCATCACTCCGCTTATTTCGTGGTGCGTGTTTCAAGAAGTACTCAAGAAACACCAGTTCCAGTTCGAGTGCCTCCGCGGTCGGAACATGTGTTTTGCGGGCCGTGAGAAAGACGCAATTCTTCTGGCCGAGCAGAGAATTCACGGCGACAAGATGATTGAGTGCCTGCCAGTTCTTGGGCGGGTCTTGCACGCCGCCGGATACCATCACCGGCCGTGGGGCCATCAACGCGTGGAAGTCGACGAGGTCCTCGCCGGCATCGACCAGTTCCTTGTAGAGACCCGTGCGTGGATTGGATTCCGAGGGCACGCCCGGCTTGCGTTTCGTCTTGGGATCAAAGCCGAGATACCACGGTTCCCAGTAATTGACGTTGCTATCCTTTTCGTTGAAGACGATGCCCGGATCGGACCAGACGGCACAGGCAAAGCGATTGTCCAGACACGAAGAGAACATCGACCACTTGCCGCCGTAAGAGAGTCCGATCACACCAATGCGTTCGAGATCAACTTCGGGCAATTGGGCCAATGCCGTGTGGCAGTTGGCCGACACGTAGGCCAGCAGCGTCAGCGGTTGTCGGCGAAGTTCCTCACCGGTTTTGATGAGTGCTTCACGGGTGTCGCCGCCCAGCTTGTCGAGGGAACCCGGCGTACCGATCGACAACGTGACCATGCCGCGCTTGACCAGTTGCAGGCCGTAGTCGTGCGTGCCGACGCCCTTCCCCTTGGCACCCTGACCGATGCTCGTGAGCGGTTCATAAAACGGCACGAGCACCGCCGGGAATGGTCCCTTGCCGTTGGGTATGAGCAGATAGCCGTCGACCCATTTGCCTTCGGGCGAGGCTTGCACCTGAACTTTGTGTTCGGTGTAGCCGTCGCGCTCGACTTTCTCCAGTTTCTTCACTGTCGGCTTTGCGACTAGGGGCGGCCAGGCTCCAAGCCGCTTATTCCAGGTCGCCAGGATTTCTTCGCGCCGCCGAGCCCAATCCGCCGGAGATTTGGCAATCGAACCATCTGCGAATTTGAGCGGCGATCGATAGGTTCCCAGCTTTCCAGCGAATTCTTCGGGCGGCTGGGCGAACGGCTCCAGCTTTTTCCATAACGCTTCTGCCGAGGCCGGTGGTTCGGCGGCGGATGCCACGGTTGGCACCAAGGCGGCGAACACGAATCCGCTAAGCAGGCGATGGAAGTTCTGAAGAAGAAGGTGAATCACGGTGGACCTCGCTTTGAACACGGGTGTGGTATCGGCAAGCAGCAGGTTCCCGATTATACCGGGGTCGGACTTGGCTGCAAGAAACTTCGTGCCGGGCCGCGTGACTCAGCCCAGTTTCGAAGTACTCGTCAATCCTTGAACCGAATTGGGCACAACAATTTCGACGGCAATTCTCTATCTCTGCCCGGTGAAGCACGCTACACTGACAAAATGGTTGGAGGTCAAGCGAAGTCGCCTGGTCTCGCGACCCATTCTCGCCGCATCGTGTAACGCCCTTTCGTTCTATTTCATGGCGTGTTCAACGAGAGAAGCGAACCGGACTCTTTCCTCGGTTCTGGGCTCATGTTTGTCGATTCGCATCTTCTCTCTCTCTCTATCTTTCGTTTCGAGTCCCAGATTTAGGAGGCTGTCATGAGTAGCGATCGTCGTGAGTTTCTCTCCGAGGTCGGTGGGGGCATGTTGGTCGCCTTGGTGGGACCCGGATTGGCGGCCGACATGGGCTTGGCCAACCGCGCCACCGGCGCGGAACCAACCGCCGTCACTCCCGACAACATCGAACGCCTGGTCGCCTTGCTGAATGAAACCGCCCCGCAACAACTGATGCCGGTGCTCGCCGGGCAGCTAAGCAAAGGTACCTCCCTCCGCGATCTCGTCTCCGCTGGCGCCCTTTGCAACGCGCGGGCCTTCGGCGGTCACGATTACGACGGCTATCACACCTTCATGGCCCTGGCACCCTCCTTCGCGATGGCCCAGGCGTTGCCGGAAAAAGAACGTGCCGTGCCGGTACTCAAGGTTCTGCACCGCAACGCCCGGACGATGGGCAGCGGTCCCAACCGGAAGCCGACCAATCGCCTCGAAGCGGTCGAACCCGCGGAACTGAAAGCGGACCAATCGGTCGGCAAGCTTTTGGTCGATGCCACGCGGAACAAGAAAATCCAAGATGCGGATCGGCTTTTCGAGGCGGCCGCGAAGGTCTCCCTCGATGGTGCTTACAACGATCTGCAAGAAATCGTCCATGACGACGCCAACGTCCATCGCGTGGTGCTGGCCTGGCGCGCCTGGGAAACGATCGATTTCACCGGTAAAGAACACGCACGCACGCTGCTTCGCCAATCGATCCACTTCTGCTGCGACGAGAACAAGAACGTCAAAACCATTCGCAACGTCCTGCCGCAAATGATGGACAAGTACAGACTGATGGACAAAGCGATCGGCAAGAAGGAAGCGGACGACAACTGGGTCGAGAAGCTCAGCATGACTTTTTACGGGTCGAGCCGGGAACAAGCGGCCGAGGCCGCGGCAGATGCACTGGCTCAGGGTTATTCACCCGAAGTGATCGGCGAGGCCATGTCGCTGGCGTGCGCCCGCCTCGTGCTTCGCGATCAGGGCCGCCAGAAGCCGGCCAACGCCGACAAGGTCATCGGTAGCACCCACGGCGATTCGGTCGGCGTCCATGCTTCCGACTCGGCGAACGCTTGGCGGCATATCGCCCGGGTTAGCAATGCGCGCAATAC
>JAIOQJ010000035.1 GCA_021413475.1 Planctomycetota bacterium
GATAAGGCGAATCTGCTCCGATTGGAAGTAACCGCTCCGCCGCGTGTTCGCGATTTTCAGCGAGCTTCCGTGCCGCTGAAGAAGGACATGAAGAAGCAGATTTTCGGCACGATCCTGGCCGGCCTGCTCGGTTTCGGACTGGTCGGTCTCGGCGTGGTGCTCCATGAATCGCGCGTCCGCCGGACCATGTCGCTGGCCGACGTGCAACGCACGGTACTCGGCCCGATTCTCGGGGTGCTTCCGAGTAAATTGGACGAGATGAACGGGGAGGCCGTTGAGAAAACGCGGGCCCATCTTCAGCAGCAGTTCTCTCGCGATGGCGGAAAGGTCGTCGCCATCACCAGTTCGTTGACCGAGGAAGGCAAGAGCGGTCTCGCCTGCCAACTCGCGGAGTGTTACGCCCGCGCCGGCTTCCGGACCGTGCTCATTGATTTTGACCTACGCACTCCTTCGCTGCACCAACGCTTGCAGGTTGAGAACACGCGCGGCGTCTGCGAGGCGATTCGCGAACCGATCGACTATCGCGAACTGCTCCACCCCTTGCCGAGCGGCTTGATGTTCCTGCCCGCGGGCACCTGGTCGGCCGAAGTACGCAACGGGCTGACGATGGAACGGCTTGACCCGTTCTTCAACGCCCTCCGCCAGGAATTCGACGTGGCGATCTTGAACACGCACCCGTTGCTCGCGGTTGCGGAGTCGTTCTTGCTCTGTCGCGGGGCTGACGGCGTTCTGCTCTGCGTCGAACGACATGAAAGCCGCCTGCCGTTGCTGAACCGCGCCAACGATAAACTCGCCCCGCTCGCTTCCGAGGCCTTCGGCATCGTCTACCTCGGTGCGACGGCGGAAGAGTGTTTGAATTGATTCAGGCGAGCCGGCCCGCGTGAGCGGCCGGAGAACGCCACGGAATACTCCGGCCGCTCACGCGAACCGGCTCGCCAGTTTTCTTAATGGACACGCACATGAAATTCCGAACGCTGCACCTGTTGATCGCCGCCATTGTCTTGACCCTCTCGGGGATCGTTCACGGCATGTGGACCAACCGATGGGCTCCGACCGACGTGAATGAAGGAAAGAATCTCCTCGAAGGACTCGGTGCCGAACTCGGCGATTGGAAGACGGGCGATTTTCTGAAGATCAACCCCGCGGAACTGCCGGCCAACACGCGTTGCGATTCGCGGCGATTCATGCCTTCGAAAACGGGCAAGCCTATTACCGTTTCCATCACCTCTGGTAGTCCGGGTGCCGTCGCGGTGCATACGCCGGACGTGTGCTACCTCGGGGCCGGCTGGAAACTTCGTGGTGCAGTGAGCAAACAGTCGACTCCTTTGCCCGACGGTAAGTCCGCGTCATTCTGGGTGGCCGACTTCACGAAAACAAATGCAACCGGCTCGGAGAGTATCCGCATTCGCTGGGCGTGGACGGCTGACGGCAACTGGCAGGCCCCGGACTATCCGCGCTGGATTTTTGCCAGAGCGCCCATTCTCTACAAGCTCTACATCGTCCAGCAGCTAAACGACGACGACTTGACCCGTGAGGACCCTTACCGTAAATTCGTCGCCGACCTGGTTCCCGTCCTGAGCAAGCAACTGACGCCTTGAGTGTGTTCTCGATTTCTTCGTAGGACGGCCTTCCCTGGCCGTCTTGAGATTTGGTACGGCCTTGAAAGGCCGTCCCACGAAGAAATCATGCTAACAAACTCGCTCCGAAACCTCCAAAAAGGGAATCGACCACCGCATGTTGAAACCGAGTATGACCGCTGCCTCGCTTTTCTCGAAAGGGCAGGGCACTGACGCTTCGACTGAGTCGACATCGGCCATAAAGCCATCGATCTTTCCGGCCCATTCCGCGGCGCGTATGCGAATGGAATTTGCCGTGAAGGCGTGCATTGATCGCTCGCTGGCCGCGATTCTGCTCGTGTTGACCGCACCGTTGTTGCTCATCAGCATGGCCTTGGTGAAGTTAACAACGCGCGGGCCGGCACTGTATTCCCAGAAACGGGTTGGTCAATTCGGCCGTGTCTTCACGATCTGGAAAATTCGCACCATGTACCACAACTGCGAGAAGCTGACGGGGCCGAAATGGTCCACGCCTGGCGATCCTCGCGTCACCAAGCTCGGCGGCGTGTTGCGGGCTTTGCATATCGACGAACTTCCCCAGTTGATGAATGTCTTGCGCGGTCAAATGAGCCTGATCGGCCCACGCCCCGAACGGCCCGAGATTGCTCGCAAACTGACCGGCCTGATCGAGGCATACGATCTTCGGCATGCGGTGCTTCCCGGCATTTCGGGGAATGCGCAGATCCATTTGCCGCCCGACACGAATATCGCCGACGTTCGGCAGAAACTGGTGCTCGATCGCGATTACATTCGGAAGTTCTCCGCCTGGCTCGATGTGAAGATGCTGGTTCTGACCGGGTTGAAGATGGTGCGATTGTATCGGTGATGTGATGTCGCTAACACGGCAAGGATGCCGCCATGCTCGTCAGCGTGATTGTTCCCGTTCGCAACGAGGCTGCCAATATCCGGCAGACGCTCGGCTGTTTGCTTCGGCAAGATCTGGACGCGGATCAATTCGAGGTCATCGTCGTCGACGGCGAATCGGTCGATCAAACCGCGGCGATCGTTCGCGAGATGCAGCCTCTCTTTCGCAACCTCCGATTGCTATCGAATCCGAAACGGCTATCGAGTGCGGCCCGGAACCTCGGCGTTCGCGATGCCCGCGGCCGAATGATCGTGATCGTCGACGGCCATTGCGCGATCGACGATCCGCGGTATCTCACCCATGTCGTCGAAGCATTTGAAAAGAGCGGGGCCGATACCCTGGGCCGGCCCCAACCGTTGAAGATGGATCAAGCGAGCCCATTCCAGGAAGCGGTTTCGATCGCTCGCGGATCGTGGCTGGGACACAATCCCGATTCGGATATTTACTCCGATCGGGCTCGCTTCGTGCCTCCGGATAACGTCGCGGTCGCTTACCGTCGCGAAGTATTCGACAAAGTTGGCTTGTTCGATGAACAATTCGACGCCTGCGAGGACGTGGAATTCAACACCCGCGTCCGCCACGCCGGGCTGACTTGCTACTTCACTCCCGTCATTCGCGTCGATTACCAGCCGCGCGGCAGTCTCGGTGGCTTGCTTCATCAGATGTTCCGCTACGGCATCGGCCGTTCACGGCTGGGGCGGAAGCATCCATCGTCGATCACGCTTCCCAGTCTCGTTCCCGTCCTTTGGCTTCTTTGGCTGCCGCTGACGTTCGCGCTCGGATTCTTCTCACCCATCTTCGCTGCCGCGTTTTGCTTGTCGGTGCTCATTTACTCGCTGTCGATCTTTGGCGAAAGCTTACGACTGTCGCTTCGGCATCCCGCCCGCTTGATCACGCGAACTCCGCTGGTCTTCTTCGCCATCCACATCGGCTTCGGCTGGGGTTTCATGCGCGATCGTTTAACGCATCTCGGCAAATAGGCGAAATCGCTCCACTCGCGCGTCGCGGCTTCACGATCCATACAATAATCGCGAATCCATTTTCCATTGCGTGCATCCAATCCGGCACGGCATCTGCTCAATTAGAAGTCTCAAGGGCGTTCCCTTTTCTCTCTTCTGAAGGAGCAACCGATGAGTTTTCTGCGATCAAATGGTTCGGTGCGGTTTCTGGCATGTGCCGTTATCGTCACGGCGGTCGGTTTGATTGTTTATCGCGTCGAAGATGCACCCGCGAAGCAAGTGCCCATCAAGGCGATCACGATGGAGCAATTGCCCAGCGGGCTAGTCGCAGCTACCGCCGCGCCCGATGACGACTTTCCCGCGGTGATGGCGAAGATGAAAGCCGCCAAGCCGGAACTTGCGAAGAAGCATGCGGACCTGCTTGCTGCTCGCTACGACTTGAGCGACCGCCCCGCCAAAGGAAAACTCGCCGCGATGAGCCCCGAGGAAATCCGCGAGAAAGGCCTGTTCCCCGCCGGCTTCTTGCCATTGCCCCACCCGAACCATCCGGAAGGCGGCATGTTGTTTCCGAAGTTCCATATCGATGAAATCAAGAAACAGGAAGCCCGCGATCTGACGCGTTTTGACCTCGATTTCGACCTGCCGGATCATGTCCTGCCCGAGTTTCCCCCGCCCCTGTTTTTGACCACGCGGCTCGATCTGGGCGATGTCACCAAGGGCAAGCTCGTCACCATCGACAACTTTTACGAACTATTCAAAGACTGCCTGAATCCCAAGCAACTCGAAGGCTTGCGCTTGCTGGTGACGCCGTTCCCTCAGCAACAGTTCAATCAGACGCCGGACCGCCGCAGCGAAAAACCGCACCGTGGCGTGACTTGTTTCGATTGCCATGTGAATGGTCATACCAATGCCGCGACGCACTTGGTCGGCGACATCCGCCCCCAGGAAAATCGGCATCGGATCGACACTCCTGCGCTTCGCGGCGTGAATGTTCAGCGATTATTCGGTTCCCAGCGGGCTCTCCGTTCGATCGAGGACTTCACGGAATTTGAGCAGCGGGCTGCCTACTTCGACGGCAGTCACATTGATGCAGCCAAGAAAGGCATCAACCCTCTGGAACGCGGCAGCCAGGTCCACTTCATGGCGGAGTTTCAGAACTTGCTCGACTTCCCCCCGGCTCCGAAACTGAATGTCTACGGCAAACTCGACCCCAAAAAGGCCAGCGAGGCCGAGTTACGCGGGCAAGCGATCTTTTTCGGCAAAGGCCAATGTGCGTCCTGCCATCAAGCCCCCTATTACACCGATGGCTCGATGCACAATTTGAAAGCGGAACGCTTCTTCAAGCCGCAATTGATTAATGGCCGACTGGCATCAATCGACGGGCCGATCAAGACGTTCCCGTTGCGGGGCATCAAAGATTCGCCGCCCTATTTGCACGACGGACGGCTGCTGACCCTCGAGGACACGATTGAGTTCTTCAATCTGATCCTCGAACTCAAGCTCGACGCGGCCGAGAAGAAGGATCTTTTGGAGTTCCTTCGGGCGCTATGAGAACAGGCGAGCCGGCTCCCGTAAAACCAACCGCCGCCCTTTGCATCGCTAGAAAATGCCACACGAAAGGACCGCAAACCATGCGTGATTTGTCCCGGATTCTGTTGTTGACAGCCGGAGTGCTCTCCGGATTTCTGATATCAGGTTCTCGTTCCGAGGCGCAAACACCATCCGACCTCGATTGGTTGGTGCCGAACGAGTCCTTGAAGAAACCGTTCGCCGAGCAGACGCCAATTATCTTCGTGAGTCGCGGCCAGAACCGGAAAGAGTGGGATTCGCTGCCGAAATATTGGAACGAGGCGAAGGCAGAAGTCGTCAATCCCGCCACCGGCCAGAAGGTCACGCGTACCGTCATCAAGATCAAGCTGCCGCTCGGGCTTAATCTCGCCCCGCCTGTACCCGCCGAGAATCCGATGACTTACGCCCGCTGGGAACTGGGCAAGAAACTGTACTTTGATGCGATTCTGTGCAGCGATTTGACGGTTTCGTGTGCCACCTGTCATTCCCCCAAGAATGGCTACACGGACGGCCTTAAGGTATCGACGGGCATCGGCGGCCAGAAGGGGGGCATGAGTGCTCCGCCGGTTCTTAACTCCGCTTACAATCGCCAGCAGTTCTGGGACGGCCGGGCCGCCTCGCTTGAAGAACAAGCTCAGGGACCGCCACAAAATCCGATCGAGATGTTCGACGGCAAGGGCAATGCCTGGAATGAAGTCGTGAAGCGAGTGCGGGCCAAACCCGAATATGTGAAGCTCTTCGAAAAAGAATTCGGCCACGTGCCGACGCGTGATTCGGTGGCCAAGGCCATCGCCACGTATGAGCGGACGGTCCTCGTCGGCAATTCGCTGTTCGATCGTGCCGAGGCGACCATGCGGAAGCGAGTCGAGGACGAGGAAGGGAACAAGTTCGAAATTCAACCAAAGGATTTCGAAGCGGTCCTGAAGGCCGCGGTGACGGCGAAGGACGAGCACGCATTGAAAGCCCTGAGCCCGGCACCGGAGAAATTGGATATCCCTGAGACCGCCAAGAGCCTCGACCGCGGCCGCATTCTGTACTTCGGCAAGGCACGCTGTGCGACCTGTCACGTTGGGGAGAACTTGACCGATTACGCGTATCACAATCTCGGCGTCGGCGTGAAAGACGGCAAACTCCCGGCTGGTGACCTCGGCCGGTTCGGCAGCCTTCCCACCGGCCACAAAGACCCAACGCTGTTCGGTGCCTTCAAGACGCCGCCGCTCCGCGGGCTGTTGAGCACCAAGCCCTACATGCATGACGGCAGCGAGGACACGCTGGAAAAAGTCGTCGATTTCTACGACAAGGGCGGCAACGCCAACGAGTTCCTCGACCCCAAGATGCGTGACTTCGAAGCCGAGCAGAAGATCATCAAATCGGGTGCGAAGCCGAAGGAAGTGACGGTCTGGACCCGCGACGGTAAGCCGGTCGTTCCGTTGAAATTGAATTTGACCGTCGATGAGAAGAAAGATCTGGTCTTGTTCCTGCGTGCGCTGGAAAGCGATCCGGTTGATGCGACGGTGGCTGATCCGAAGTGGTTCAAATAAAGAACGCACCTCTCCGGAAACCTACGAGGAGCGGCTAAACGTGATGTTTAGCCGCTCCTCGTAGGTTTCCGGAGAGGTGCGCGATGCACTCAATTCCGCTGAATTGACTGGAACAAGTCGGACATCTTCATGCCGAGCGCCAGGCAGATGCGATATAGCGTCTCGATCGACGCCGAGTTTTTGCCCAGTTCGATCTGCGAAAGATAGCCCAGCGACACGCCGGTCTTGTCGGACATTTGCTGAAGCGTGAGCTTCATTCCCTTCCGTTTGTCGCGGATGAGGTTGCCGAGCGATTCACGCAGGGCCTCTTCGGTCATCCGCAGCAACCCCTTGCTTTCGAGGCAGCGAATCACCAGACTTCGTAGTTGGTCGACCTGAAATGGCTTCGTCAGATAGTCGTAAGTGCGAGCCCGGAGGCAATTCAACGCACTCTCGACAGTCGGATAGGCCGTCACGACGATGACGCTCGATTCCGGCTGGTATTCATTGATCCACTTCAGGACCGTCTCGGCTTCGAGGCCGGGCAGGACGTAGTCCATAATGATCAGGTGATACTGCTGCCCCTTGAGCCAGCCTTCGACCTGGCTAGGATCGGAAAGGGTGTCGATGACAAACCCGTGATTGCTCAAGAGTGCCTGGATCAGGTGGCACGTCTGCGGATCGTCATCGAGGATCAGGAGTCGAATTTCGCCCGATGTCTTGAATTCCGAAAGCCCCATTTGAAGAGCGGGCGCGATACGGGATACTGGCTTCTGGAACGAATAAGCAGGCTTTTCAACGAGAGTGCTCATGTTGCGATATCTCCTGGAAACTAAATGCGTACGGATGGAACGTTGCCCGGTTCGCTGGTACGGGCCGCGGCGAGCGGCAGGACTACGTGGAAAACCGAGCCACGGGTTGAGTTCGATTCAAAACGGACGCCGCCTCGGTGGGCGTAAAGGATTCGAAAAACGATCGCGAGGCCGAGGCCGCGATGCCGAACTTTGGTTGTGAAGAACGGTTCGACGAAAAGCCGTTTGCGATAATCGTCGCGTACACCGGAACCTTCGTCGGCGATACGAAGTTCCACATAGGGACCCGCCGTGGCCCCTCCATAATATTCGCGTGCTTCGGCATCAGAAAGTTCGATGAGCGCGGTGCTGACTCGTATCACCCCGTTAGGCGGGGATGCTTCCACCGCATTATCAAGAAGATGGCTGAGCACTGTTTGCAACGCGGCGGGATCCATCAGCACCGCCGGCAAATCGCTGGCGGCGGCGCATTGCAGTCGAACCGTCGGGGCCGACTTTTTGAGTCGGGTTTCTTCCCGAGCCAAGACGCCTCCCACGTTCGTCGGCATCGGCCGGGCCATGCCGCTACGGCTCATCTGGTGTAGTTGCTGGGTGAACGCAATCCCCCGGTTCCCAGCCGATGTGATTTCGGTTACATACTGGGAAGGCATTGAGCCGGGTTCGAGCATCGATTGGGCCATTTCCGCGAAGCCGACGACACCGGTGAAAATGTTGTCGAAATCGTGCGCGATCTTGCCAGCCACCACGGCGGCGTCTTGCAACCGCTGAGCGACTTGGAACTGATCATGGGATGCCCCAACCCGTTCGAGGAGCAACGGATGCTTCCCAAGACACTGGGCCACCACGGTCAGGAAAATGCAATCTTCTTCCGAGATCGTTTCCGATCGAGAAGCGGAGATCGCCCCATTTCGGCGTCCCTGGAAGAGCAGGGGGATGTGCAAACGATGATCGTTCTTGGGGTCCGCGAACGCTTCCGTGGATGACTTCGCCCCGGCCAGGCGGCCGACCACTTCCGATTCCCATTTCTGCGATTCTTGTTTGCCGGGACCAACAATCAGATTGATCTGCGAAGTCCCTTGGATGGGCCAGCGGAGGGCCAGATCGTCGAGTTCCAGTGTGCTGCAAACGTCGTTCAGGACCTTTTCAAGCGTCTGGCCGACGATCGGTTCGCTTGCCAGAAGATGCGATAGCATCTGGCATCGAGCGGCATTCCGAATTGTGCTGGCTGTTGCTTTCATGGGGGACTGGTCGATAATCGATCTAATTTGATCTCAACGGAATTCGGTCGGGGCGATAATTGTTTCTAGAACAGGCATGAAGAAAATGCAAATCTCGATGGTGCCGATTTGAGGGATTTCGCAGCCTGGGCAGGAGCTGTGATCGGTAATCTGGATAAAATAGAGAGCATCTTCTTGATTTTCCGGTTCGGAAGGTTCTCCGTCCATTCTTATTAGAATCTTACGACCATTTGGGCGACAATGTTCGATAATAGGTGCCGCTCGCGGCTAACTCCTCAGCACCAAGCTCGCTTCCTCCCGCTTTCGCACTTCACCGACGATCGCCGCCGCGGCCGATCCGCGTATTTGCAACTCCCTGATCAATTCCTTAGCCCTTGCGGATTCAATACTGATGAGTAATCCCCCGGAAGTCTGGGCGTCCCAGGCGAATTCAAGAGGCACTGGATCGGGAGTTCCCTCAATGCGGCAGTGAGCCTTCACGTACTCGGCATTGGTGCGGCTAGCACGGGTCCGGAAACGGGTCAGATGATGCCTTTCGACGCCGTCGATCGTCGGCAATTCACCCAGATTGATGGCGAGAGTCGCGTCGCTTCCCGCGGCCATTTCATAGGCGTGACCCGCCAAACCGAATCCGGTGACGTCGGTGACTGCGTGAACTCCACTAACCGCGAGCAGGGCGTCGCGGCCGAGCACGTTCAATTGAATCATGCTCGCACAAGCGGCCTGAAGCACATCCGGTGGGCAGGCGTCCTTTTTCGCGGCCGAGGTCACGAAACCGGTCCCCAGCGGTTTGGTGAGTACCAGAAGATCGCCGGGACGCGCTCCCGCGTTGGTCCAGAAGCGTTGCGGATGAACGATCCCCGTGACCGCCAAACCGAATTTGATCTCGGCCTGACGAACACTGTGTCCGCCCAGGATCGCCGTTCCCGCAACCGCACAGCGTTCGGCCCCTCCCTGGAGAATCAGGCCGAGCCATTCGAAATCGCCCAGTTCGTCATCGGGATAGCCAACGATGTTCAGCGCGGTTTTGGGCGTGCCTCCCATGGCATAGACGTCGCTGAGCGCATTGGCGGCAGCGATCTGGCCGTAGACGTAAGGGTCGTCAACCACGGGCGGGAAAAAATCGACCGTCTGAACCAGGGCGATCTCATCGGTCAATCGATAGATCCCCGCGTCGTCGTGTGTTTCGGTGCCGACGAGAACATTCTGATCGGTCGGGCGGGGCAAATGGCGCAATATCTCGGTGATGCCCGATGGGGCGATTTTCCCGGCACAGCCGGCGCACGAGGCGAAATCCGTTAGACGTCTCGGTGGTCCAAGGGATGGCATCGGTACTCCTTTAGATCCCGCCATCTGGGATCGCATTCATCGTCGCCGGATTTCCATTTTGAAGATCCTGAAAGGCGGGGCATGGTGAGATCGAGAATGACGAGGGCCACCTGATCGGAAATCTCACGATAGCTCTCGATCGCGTCGATCCCATCCTCGGCCAGGAGAACGCGATAGCCATTCTTTTCGAGGACGTGTTTGCCCAGCATTCGAATGGCAGGTTCGTCGTCGACGAGCAGGATGGTCTCTCCATGCGACTGGGGAGAGGAAGGGGAAACGGCATGTTCGTTTGCTGAGGGTTCAGAAATCGGGACAAGCGAGCGAGGCATAAACAACTCGATTCGCGTGCCGACGTCGGGCTGACTTTCGCATGTCACCCAGCCGCCGTGGGCCTTGATAATACCGTAAACCATTGCCAGGCCGAGCCCCGTTCCCGATCCCACCGGTTTGGTGGTGAAGAAGGGTTCGAAAACGCGGGCCAGAACTTCGTTACTCATGCCGCAGCCGGTATCTGCGATCGTCAGCCGTATATATTCGCCCTGCATGGCGATCAGGTGCGTGCGGACATAATCGTCGCCGATGACTGTGTTCGATGAACTGATCATCAGCCGGCCGCCTTTTGGCATCGCATCGCGTGAATTCAAGCAAACATTGGTAAGGATTTGGCTGATCTGCCCCGCATCGGCCGAGACAGTCCAGAGTTCAGGGTCGAGGTGGAGTTCGTAGACGATGCGCGGATCGATCGAAGGGCGCAAGAGAGCGAGCGTATCCTCGATAATGCGGTTGAGGTTCGCCGGCCTCAAGTGGAGCGCGGTACGCCGCGAGTAACCAAGCAGGCGGTGTGTCAAATCGGCAGCACGTCGGGCGGCCTGATCGATGACGAATAGCCGTTGTCGATCCGTGGCATCTTGGTGGGTGGACTCGATCAAGAGCGAGACATTGCCAATGATCGCCGTCAGGATGTTGTTGAAATCGTGGGCAATCCCGCCGGCCAACTGTCCGATTGCCTCCATTTTCTGCATCTGGCGAAGTTGATCCTCCAAACCGAGCCGGTCGCTAATATCGCGAAAATTCACGATGAAGCCCTGAATGTACGTGTCCGCTGTATGATTGGTGACAATCACTTCCAGGTGCCGTACTCCCCCATCTTTGCCTCGAGCGCGGATTGAGGTTGAATAGCTTCCTCCAGAAACACTCAGCGATGGTTGGGAAGCGATCGTGATTCGTTCCAGATCGTCGGGGAGAACCAATTCTTGGGCATTGATGCTCGCTAGATCGGCTTGATCGTAACCAAGTATGCGATTGGCAGCCGGGCTCAAATAGCGGATTTTGCCGCCGTCCTCAACAAGAGCGATGCCGTCGTCGCTCTTCTCGACCAGCGCGCGAAATAGCTCTTCGCTTTGCCGTAACGCCTCTTCAATGTGCTTACGGTCGGTAATATCGCGGGTGACGGCGAGAATTTCGACTACTTCGCCGGATGCTGGATCGAGAATCGGCCGCGCGTTCACTTCGACCCAAATGTAGTCGCCGTCGCGTTTCCGCATGCGAAACGTGATGGTGACATTCTTCTTCTCGTCAACAATCTGCGAATGAAGTCGGAAAACATGGTCGCGGTCGTCGGGGTGAATCAATTCGTAGCCGGAGCGGCCGAAGAGTTCGTGCGGCGTGTAGCCAATGACACGCGCGGAAGCGGGTGAGACGTCGCGATATAAGCCTGACGGGGCGTGCCGAGAGATCATGTCGCTTGAATGATCGGCCAGAAGGCGATAGCGGAGTTCGCTTTCCTGGAGATGTCTTTGTGCTTCCGCGCGAGCATCTTCGGCCATTTTGCGGGCCGTGATGTCCTGGGCGGCACCGATAAAACGGCGTACGCGGCCCTGTTCGTCGCGTTCAAAAACAGTGTCGCGGGCCAAAAACCAGCGGTAATCGCCGAGCGCGGTCTGCATTCGGTATTCGGTTTCGATGATCTGACCGTCGCGTGCGGTTTCCCAGCGAGCGAATAGTTCCGCCAATCGGGCCTGATCTTCGGGGTGGAGCAGTGTGGTCAAGAAATCGCGACCCATCGCCTGAATATCTTCGGGACTGAAGCCGAGCGTTTCGGCGACGTGCCGGTTCGAGTAGACGTTGCGATTCTCGGGGATGTCGTAGACGTAAAGGTTTTCGGGAACGGCACGAGTGACGCTTTCGATGAAATGATCGCGATCTTTCAGGATCGCCCGCACTTCAGCGAGTTGTTGCAAATCTTCGACGCTCGAAAGATAGCCGAGCAGGGTTCCTTCCTCGCTGAACATGGGAGCGGCCCGCAAGCGTACGAGAAATCGCTCGTTGTTTTTTTTTCGGAATCGTATCAAGAAACTCGTTGGATTGGAGGTGCCGGTCCGCATGGCCGCGTACTGTTCTTGAATGCTGGAAGCATCTTCGGGGGCCCAGTAAATAAAGGGCGGGCTTTGTCCCAGCAATTCCTTTTCACTCCAGCCAACGAGCGAACAGAACGCGGGATTGACGAAAAGCTGCCGGCCCTGGACGTCCACCGCCGACAACGCACCCGGCATCGACCGCACCAGGGTACGAAAGAAGTGTTCGCCGAACGAATTGCCTGATAATTCAGCCACGGTTACTGCTGGGGCATCATGGTGACGAAATGCTCGGCTCGTGGGATCGCCGAGCGAACAAGCAACGCGGAAAACGAAAAAAAGGGCTGTTGGCTGTCAACTCGACGCGCTAGCGATTAATTGTTCGATGCACAACAACCGCCTTTACGATAACTGAAGTTGGAGCGGTTTTCACTAATGAAATAACGGTTACGCCAATCCGTCACTTATATTCGATAATCCGAGCCGGTCCTCGGCGCAGACACGAGACCTGAAAACGGCACCAACCAATGAACTCGGGAACCTTCGAGGCCATGCAGGAAATGCCAAAGGCGATGGAATCGCCGGTCGAACGGCCGCGAATTTTTCTCGCGATACGGGCGACCTGGAGCGGATAGATCGCGAAGCCAAAGAGGCTCCAGCCGTCGCTTGGCCATGCGGTCGCGAGGATCAGAACCGGGACGAGGAACCCCCAGATCATGAAGCGGCGGCGTTCGCGAATATAGTGCCGTTCCGGGGGAGCACCGTGCAAATGAGCTCCAAGTGAATAGGCGAAGCCGCAACGGACCGCTCGTTTCCACCATTGCCCAAAACGAGTCATGGCGGCATCGTGCAACGTCATTTCCGCATCGAGCCGATTAATCGTCCAGCCAGCGCGGCGTAGGCGGACGCAAAGTTCCGGTTCCTCGCCGGCGATAAGGGTCGAATTAAAGCCCGCGACCTGTTGAAAGGCGGTCACCCGCATCAATGCGTCGCCACCGCACGCGGCCGCCTCACCAATGGGTGTCTCCCACTCGATATCGCAAAGGCGGTTGTAAACGGATCGTTCGGGATGCCTTTCGCGGCGTCGGCCGCATGCGACTGCGGCTTTCGGATGCTCATCGAGAAATTTTGCCGCCTTTTCGAGCCAGTCGCTCGCTACCTCGCAGTCGCCATCGACGAACTGGACGTATTCGATTTCGGGAGCGAGTTGCAGCAATCGCTCTGTTCCTGAATTTCGGGCGCGAGCCGCCGTGAAGACGATCGATAGATCGAGCGAGACGACTTCAACTCCCAAGGCACGGGCCGCCACCGGGCTGCCGTCGGTCGAACCGGAATCGACGTAAACGATTGGCAACGCCGCGGGATTTAGAGTCCGGAGGCAGCGAATTAGCCGTTCCCCCTCATTTCGGCCGATGACGACAACGCCGATCCTTGCCACGCTATTTCCCCTTGCTATTGCCGCTTCCCGTCAGTTCGTGTTGAATACGGTATATCCCTCGCGCGTAGGATCGCCACAAAAACCGGTCGGCTTGGCTGACCCGAGATCGCTGCATGGTTCTCCCTTTGACGTGGGTCCTTTGTCTTGGTAGTTTCTTCGTTACCCTTTATCTCATCCAGCGACACGGTCTTCTCGAGGGAGGGGGGCTCGTTTGGGTCATTTGCTTGCTACTTGTCCCGACCTGGATGACGATTCCGCTCAATTTTGTCACGATTGACGCTCGCTCCCTATGTGCCTCGGCAATCTTGATCGGTTTTCTTCGACAACCCTATGGTAGCCAACCATCCAAGGGGTGGTATTTTTCGGATCTTTTCGTTCTCGCGATCATCGTGGGGATGACGATTACGCAAATCTCCGTTCGCAATATCACGCCGGTAGCCCCGTTCGATCATTTTCGCGAGTTTGGTCTGCCATATATCGTGGGCCGTTTGTTCCTCAAGTCGGCCAGCGACATCGAGAAGCCCCTACCCGTCTTTAGTTTCTGTATTCTGGTAATCTCGATCTATGCGATCGTCGAAGGTATAACGAAAGTCAATCCGATTGAATTGTTGCTCGGACGGGACTGGTACAAAGGGGCCGACGATATCGCGTCGGTTCGTTTCGGATTGAAGCGTGCTTACGCCGTTCAGACGCATCCGATCTACTTCGGGTTGACGTTGGCCATGACGCTGCCATGGGCCATTGAAGCGGCGGTGCTTGCGTGGAATGGCCGAGGGCCGCGCTGGTGGCAACTTGTTCCACTGTTCTCCCTGGCTGGGATTTTTTGCACGGGCTCGCGGGCCGCGCAGCTTTGTGCATTGGCGACTTTGGCAACGACCTTTTATTTTTCCGCCCCTCGATTGCGGCCGGGTCTCCTTTTTTTGCTCGCCCTGGGGGGGATCGGCTTTTTCTTGTTCCGTGAACAGATCGTAACCGCTCTCGAAAACTATGCCGACGAGAGCGCGGATGGTGTTTCGTACGTGAAGATCAACGGTGAGCAGTACGAATACTCGGGCACGAAACACCGCGACTTGCTGGATATCGTGTACAAAGAGGCGATTGAGAACGCGGGTTGGTTCGGCTACGGCACGATGATGAGCAGAGCCCCTAAGGATTTCCAGCCGGACGAGCGTTTCAACTCCATCGACAATCATTACCTAATGTTCTATCTCCAGTACGGTTATCTCGGCTGGATGTTGTTCGGCTTCCTGGCGGTTAGTGTGTTGTGGAACCTGCTCCCCTCTTTCTTGTACGGTGTGGGACCGCCAGGGCGGTTCGCGGCAGGGCTTTTTGGAGCCATCGGAGGCTGCTTGATCGCCATGCGCGGTGTCTGGTTCTCTCCGGATTTCGCGTCCGTCTGGCTTTTTTCGGCGGGAATCTCCGTCAGCTTAGCACACTGGTATTCGGAAACGCTTACAGGCGCGGGGGTGGCGTACCGTGTCTGATTCAAGGTTTGATGTTCCGCGTTCCGATCCTTCCTCCGGAACGTACGAGACGTTGCCGTTGGCCCCCACGCGCGGCACGATCAAAGCAGGCGTATTCTGGATCGGTTCCGGCTTCGCGTTGATGCAGATCATCCGCTTTGGTTCATCCGTGATCCTTGCGAAACTTTTGTTTCCCGAAGCGTTCGGGCTATACGCACTCACGTTTGCTTTTCTAACCGGCCTGCATCTTTTTTCGGATCTCGGCATTCGCGTTTCGATCATTCAGAACCCGCGTGGTGAAGAACCAAAATTTCTGGACACCGCCTGGACTCTT
>JAIOQJ010000335.1 GCA_021413475.1 Planctomycetota bacterium
CTGTCCTGCAAGCGATGGATGTTCCCGAAGAGGAACTCCGTTCGGCGATGCGATTTAGTTTCAGCTGGGATACGACCCTGGAAGAGTTCACCGCGGCGGCGAGTTGTATCATCAGTTGCGTGCATGATTTACGACGAGTCTGATGGGCGTGCTTTTTGCCATTTTGGCGACCGGAAAAAATGGTCGTAAATGATTGTCCGCCAATCATTTAGAATCCAGCCTTTCCGCTACTCGGAAGCCTCCACTTTCACTAGAATAATCTCTTGAAATTGACCCTCAAAAACAGGCCCTGGAACGCACCCCATGAAGGAACGAAATGCCGAGCGTCGGCCGCCTTCTTCGTGGCTACGAAAAGGGTTCGTGTCGCTGCCCGAAAACCGCTCCGCCATTCACGCCATTCGCCGGCTTGCGATCTCCGTGATCCGCTCCAAACCCGGTCCCGCGTTCCCGTTGCTCCTTTTGCACGGCTTGCCAGGAACTGGCAAAAGCCATCTGATCAATATGCTGCTGGAGCGGGTCATCGACCGACGGCCCGATGCCACCGCCCGCATCATCCCGGCCCGCGATCTGGGCCGGATCCTGATCGAACCCACTCACGATGGCAGCTCGCCTATCCAGGAGTTCCGTGATTGCGACCTGTTGATCGTTGAAGACGTTCAGCATCTGCCGCCGCAAGCAGTGGCTGCTTTCACTGGTCTCGTCGATCATCGGAATTCGCGACGCAAAACGATCGTCGTCACGGCCGGGTCCGGTCCCGCGATGATGACGCATCTGCCAACGCGCCTGACCAGCCGCCTCGCGGGTGGGTTAGTCGTCGGCCTGTTGCCGTTGTCGAGCGTCGGCCGCCAGGAACTCGCGCGGCGGCTCTGCGAAAAGCATCACATTCAAGTCACGCCTGACGTCATTGATTGGCTGGCCCGCAAAACCAGCGGTAGTGTGCGCTCGATCGTCGGCGACATTGCTCGACTCAAAGAACTCGCTCGCACCGTGGCCCCGCCGCTGACGCGAAATGCAATCATCGCCGCCGGACTTGGTGAAGAGGATGCGTTGACCATCGATCTGCTCGTCGATCGTGTGGCCGATCACTTCGGCATCTCGGTGAAGCAGATGAAGCAACGCGATCGTCTACGCCGCTACCTTTGGCCGCGGCAAGTCGGCATGTATCTGGCCCGGCGTTTGACAAAGCTTTCGCTGCCTGGCATCGGCCGTTGTTTTGGTGGTTACGACCACACCACGGTGATGCACGCGTGCCGCAAAGTGGAGGACCGTTTGCAGTTCGATATCGGGTTGCCCCGCGAGCTGGAAGAACTGGCCAGCCAGCTCGCCTGAGTAACCCTGTGGAAATCGTGTTAGGTGATTGTTGGCACTCCGGCGAGGTGTGTGGGAGCTGAAAAGCGGTGGTGAGACTTCGATGCGAACAGAACAAGGCGGCATCGAACGACGACGATGTTTTTACTGCCAATCGAGCTGATTTGCACAGGCGAGACATGATTGGAAGGGCCTTGGGCGCAATGAGTTAGATCTCTCCGAACGAGATAAGCGCCAAGAAGAGGCCCGCTATTACGACTACGACGAGTGATAAATAACTATAGTTGATTTCTTCATGAAGACCCCCGAGAGGGGGAAGGCATTGCAGGGAAGAACATCCATGATCATTCATTGTCAGCGGGATGGATTGCTGACTGCCTGTCAGCTGGTCGGAGCGGCCGTGGCGGCTCGCACGCCCAAGACCATCCTGATGAACATCAAGGCCGTCGCCGAGGACGATAAGCTCGTGCTCGTCGCCACCGATCTCGAGATCGGCATGCGCTACGAACTGGCCGGCGTCCGCGTCGAAGAGCCGGGTGAGGCAATGTTGCCTGTCAGCCGGCTGACTTCGATCTTGCGTGAATCACCCGATTCCGAAGTGATGATCGATGCCGACGAACGGCGTTGCAAGGTAAGTACCACGGCCTCCGAATACGAAATGCCGAGCGAGGATCCGTCGGGCTTTCCCGATGTCCCTGTCTTCGGCGATTCGAAGTTCCACGAACTGACCGCAGGTGTGTTGCGGACGATGATCCGCCGCACCGCGTTCTCGGCCGCGAAGCAGGATACCAAGTATGCCATCACCGGCTTGCTCTGGGAACCTGAGGACAAGAAAGTCCGCTTGGTCGGCACCGACACGCGGCGGCTCGCTGTTTGCCTCGGAAACACGACGGTTCCGGCCGAGGGCGACACCAAGGGTCAATCACATCTGATTCCCGTCAAGGCGATGAGTCTGCTGGAACGCACGCTCACCGACGATAGCGAGCTGATCAAGGTGTGTGCCCGGGCCAACGACGTGCTCTTCCAGACCGAGAAAGCGACCATTTGCTCGCGTCTGCTCGAAGGCCGTTACCCGCCCTATCGCGACATTATCCCGAAAAAGGCCGCCATCAAGATTCCGTTGCAGGTCAATTCGTTCCTCTCCGCCGTGCGCCAGGCCGCGATCATGGCGGACGACGAGAGCAAACGCGTTGCCTTCAACTTCGAACCAGGCAAGCTCACACTGCAAGCCCAGGGGGCCGCGACGGGCAAGTCGAAAGTCGAATTGCAGATCGATTACAAGGGCGCACCGATCTCGATCAACTTCGACCCGAACTTCGTCGCCGATATGCTCAAGGTGCTCGATCCCAGCGAAGCGATCCAGCTCGATCTGGTGGACTCGCAGAAGCCGGCGTTGTTCCGCGTGGGGGATGATTACTTGTACCTGGTGATGCCGTTGACATGAGATGGTTAGCCGCGACGCGGAGTCTTCGGAGCGGAGCGCTTGAGCGCCCGAATGTGTATCAACACTCCGACGGTAAAGCGCTCCGCTCCGGAAACCCTACGCGTCGCGGCTAACCGTACTTAGCGCAGGAAGCCAATACCATGGAACCCAAAGGCCCGGAACGCATCGGCGAGATCATGAGCCGCTTGTTCGCTGCCCGCGGTTGGGGCCGCAAGCAGGATCGGTTGCGGTTGGAGCGTGCCTGGGAAGAGGCGGCTGGCCCGAAATTCGCGGCACAATCGCAAGTGGCCGGCTTGAAGCGCAATGTGTTGGAAGTGGAAGTATCGAGCTCGGTGTTAATGCAGGAATTGGCC
>JAIOQJ010000336.1:0-5969 GCA_021413475.1 Planctomycetota bacterium
AACCCCAGGGATCTAAAGGAACCATAACCATGCAACGCTCCGCTCTCCTCTCCGCCGGGCTTCTGCTAATTGTCTCCTCCGCGAACATCATCGCGCAGGAGAAGAAAACCGCTCCGCCGGTGAAAGTCGCCCAGCCGAAACCCACGCAGGGAAATGTCTCCTACGGCAAGCACGAGGCGCAGGTGCTCGACTTCTGGAAGGCCGATACGAAGGAACCCGCACCATTGGCCTTCTTCATTCACGGCGGCGGCTGGGTCGCTGGAAATCGGACGCTCACGGATGTCGATAAGTATCTGGCGGCGGGTATCTCAGTTGTGTCGATCGAGTACCGCTTCATCGATGTCGCCATCGAGGCGGGGATCAAGCCTCCGGTTCAGGCACCGTTGCACGATGCCGCCCGCGCCCTTCAGTTCGTGCGCAGCAAGGCGACCGAGTGGAACATTGACAAAACGCGTATCGGTGCCTCCGGCGGCTCAGCGGGAGCGTGTTCGAGTTTGTGGTTGGCATTCCACGACGATTTGGCCGACGCGAAGAGCGCCGACCCGATCACCCGGGAATCAACTCGCCTTTATTGCGCGGCCGTCAACGGTGCCCAGACCACGCTCGACCCGAAACAGATGAAGGAATGGACGCCGAACAGCCGTTACGGCGGGCATGCGTTCGGCTTCTATCCCAATCCAAAAGATCGCAAGACGCGCGATACCCAATTCGCCGACTTCCTGGCCGCCCGGGAAAAGATCCTACCGTGGATCAAGGAATATTCACCGTACGAACACGCTAGCGCCGACGATCCGCCGATCTACATGTACTACGGCTCGCCGCCGGCAATGGGGAAGGAAGAAAAAGATCCCACGCACACCGCCAACTTCGGCGTCAAGCTTCAGGAGAAGCTAAAGGAAGTCGGCGTCGAATGTGAACTGGTTTATCCCGGTGCGCCCGATGTGAAGCACAAGAGTATCAGCGATTACTTGATCGAGAAGTTGAAGTCGCCCAGCAAGAAATGACGCGCTTGCACAAGCAATATTGGGCATCCGAGCCCGAAGCACTAGCAAGGGAGTATCCGCCCTTGCTAGCGCTTCGGGCTCGGATGTCCCCCGAATTAAATTCTTCATTTGGAAAGGACTCTTCCAATGTCGCAGCAACCCCCACCGCCCCACATTCAGATGCTTCAGATGGGCACCAGCTACTGGGTGTCGCAATCGATTTACGCCGCCGCAAAGCTTGGGCTCGCCGATCTGGTTGAAAAGGGACCGAAAAGTGCCGAGGATCTGGCGAGTGCCACGGGGATGCATGCCCCATCCATCTACCGACTGCTGCGTGCGTTGGCGAGCCTGGGCATCTTCGTCGAAGACGCCGAGCGGCGATTTGGCCTAACGCCGTTGGCGGAGTGCCTGCTCAGCCGACCCGATTCGCAGCGGGCCATGTGCATCATGGCGGGCGAGGAGCATTTCGCCGCGTGGGGCGACATCATGTACAGCATGAAGACGGGGAAGGTCGCATTCGATCATGTCTTTCAGAAGCCGGTTTTCGACTACCTGGCCGAGCATCAGGAACAAGCCGCCATCTTCGATCGAGCCATGACGAGTATCCATGGTCCCGAAACACAAGCGATGGTCGATGCTTATGACTTCGCGGGAATCGGCACGATCGTCGATATTGGCGGCGGCAACGGCACGGTGATCAAGGCGGTTCTCGAACGTTATCCGACGATGCGCGGGATTCTCTATGACCTCGCACATGTGCTCGATCGAGCACGGCCGGCCTTTCAGAATTCAGCCTTGGGAACGCGGTGCCAGCTGATCAGTGGCAGTTTTTTTGAATCAGTGCCACCTGGTGGCGACGCCTATCTGATGAGACACATCATTCATGACTGGACGGACGACCAGTGCCATCAGATTCTGAGCAATTGCCGTAAGGTGATGAAACCGGGATCGCGGCTACTGGTAGTGGAAATGGTGATCCCGCACGGCAATGAGCCGCATTTCGGCAAATTGCTCGACCTGAACATGATGATCATTCCCGGCGGCAAAGAGCGCACGGAAGAGGAATATCAAAGTTTGTTTCAGAAAGCAGGTTTCTGCCTGACGCGCATCGTGCCAACGCGCATGGAGCTCGCAATCGTCGAGGGTGTTCCGGTTTGAACGATTGTTCCGAAGATTTCGCTTTTGCGGGTGGTACGGATTGGGTAAGATAATGTTTGTTCGATTGAAAACTTAACTTACGGTGACCCCGGCAATGAAGTCCCCCTCTGACTTGCCTTGGTGGGCACCCCTCCCCGCGCCCGTACTGTGGGGAGTGATGGTGTCCTGGATCCCGCTATCGATTCCCGTCATGGCGGGACTGGCGTGCGGCCTTGCCGCCTACGCCGGCCTGAACCTGCTGATGGACCGGCCCCCAATGGCCGAGTCCGAGTGAAACATGAAAGGCGAGGCAGTTTTGCCTCGCCTTGATTTTTATGCAAGCCAGCTAACGTACCACTTCGCATTGAGGATGAACCAGCGAACCGCCATAAATAGTGCGAAGGCGATGACGAAGAGGAAAACGGCCTTCGAAAGTCGGCCCGAATGCAGGCGGTACTCATATGCCTCGAAACTTTTGCCGCAACGTGCGTTCATGCAACCAACGTCTTTGGTCACCAGTTTCGGCACAACTTGCTGCACCTTGCGACAATTTGGGCATTTCGTGAATGCCATGTGCCGACCCTCGTGAGAAGTGGAAGGCGGATATTCTCTGCCGCCCGGTTCGAAGACAATCCACTTCAACTAAAGGTCGAAATTCACCGAAATGCAAATCAATCAAGCAATTTTTTGACGAGAAATGAAGATCGAGGGCGTTATATTCGGTCCCGTTTGCGTCGAACAATTCAATCCGTTTCGAAGGTCTACCAGCGTGAAGCCTCTCGCTCATCGGCAGTCTGAAGTAGACCAGTTGCTCTGCAACCGGAACTCCGCGTGCGGAGCAATCAGCCTACTTGCGAGTTCCGGTTGCGGAGCGACCGGCCTACTCCAATTCGCCTACCTTCCCACACCCTTCCGGGCTTGACCTGAACGCCATTCCCCTTTAGAAGGAGTTCTTCAAACCGTAGATGGATTCTGGAAGAGGAGCCGCTGATGCTCGATGGAACGAGCCTGCCCGCGACCGAACATAAGCGTTTCTGGCGGAGTATGCTCGCGCTCTTAATCGTGTCAGTCACGGTACTTCGCTTCATTTACCTCGGCTGGTGCTCATCGCTCGATCTCGCACCCGATGAAGCCCACTATTGGGACTGGAGCCGTAACCTCGACTGGAGCTACTACAGTAAGGGCCCGCTCGTCGCCTGGATTATTCGCCTGGGTGTCGAACTTTTTGGCCCGCTCTCGCTCGCGCTCACCGGTGCCGAGACCATGGCTGTCCGGTTGCCGGCGGTATTCTGCGGCGGCATGCTCATGTTGGCGCTCTACGTCCTGACCGTGCAAACCTTGCGGTCGGAGCGAACTGCCTTCTTCATGGTCCTGTTCGTATCGCTTTGCCCGATCTTCAATAGCGTGTCCATGTTGATAACGATCGACAGCCCCTTCGTTTGCCTCTGGACTTGGGCGTTAGTCGCGGGCCACAGGGCCATCTTCCGCGGCGAACGTTGGGCGTGGTGCTTGACGGGCCTACTTGTCGGCCTGGGAATTCTGGCCAAATACACGACGGCACTCTGGCTTTTCTCGTTCGGATTGTTTCTGCTCTTCACCCCCGCGTATCGGCCGCTCTTGTTCCAATCGCGGTTCTGGTTGATGACGAGCATCGCCTTCGCCAGCTGCTTGCCGATCCTTTGGTGGAATGCGACCCATGATTGGGTGACTTTTCGCCACGTCGCCGGCCAAGCGGGAGTACCCACCGCCGGCCGTAATGTGGGAATCCGCTGGCTCGGGCCGCTCGAATACATCGGCGGCCAGTTCGCCATTTTAATTGGCTATTGGTTCGTCGCCTGGGCCTGTGCGATGTTCACTTTTCGTCCGACGCGGGAAACGGATCCTTCGAAGAATTACCTCTGGTGGATGTCGTTGCCGACCTTCACCGTTTTTCTTATCTCGTCATTCAAGGCGGGCGGACAGGTCAATTGGCCGGTGGCGGCCTATCTTTCCGGCAGTGTCCTGATGACGGCCTGGATCCTCCAGGCCGTGGATTCAGCAAGCATCTCATATCGCCGTCTGGCACGCGTCGGCTTGAGCATGGCTTGCACTCTCTGTTTACTTCTCACCGTGGCGATGCACGAAACCCGAAACGTAAGGCCCCTGTTGCGCGAAGTGGCCGTGCGCTTGCAAGCCGATGATCCGTACTCGCTACGCCGAGTCGATCCCACTTGCCGGCTGCGGGGCTGGAGTACATTGGGCCAAGAGATTGACATCGTGCGCCAGCAAATTGAACGGGAAGAAGGCCGCGATCCAATCCTGGCCGGACCCGGTTGGAACATGCCGGGCGAGATCGGCTTCTATTGTAAGGGCCATCCGCAGGTATTTTGCTTCGGGGCGTTTTTTGGCGGGCGACACAGCCAGTACGACATCTGGCGGCCAAATCCCGTCGCGGATCAGAATCTGTATATCGGCCGAACATTTGTCGTCGTGAATGGCAGTGAAGCCTCGTTGAGATCCTTTTTTGGTGACGTGGTCCTGGCGAAAGATTTCATTTACCGGGAAGGCAACGTCCCGATCGCGAATTGGACCATCTGGATCTGTCGAAACTATCGCGGGCTTGAAACGTCAAACGTGTCGCCCCGGGAAAATTATTGAGCGTGGTCTCAAAATCGCCCGCCTCTTCACTTTTCACCTAATCACGGTCTATGATGTGGTAAGCGCCGCATGCCGCGCCCAACATATCATAACGCGTTGATGAGGTGACATTCATAAAGAACTGACCTCATATCGCGATCTGGTGAAGGAAGTCGCCCCCGCGGTCGTCAGCATCGAGGCAAAGCAGAAACTGAAGCGGACGATGCGGCTACCTGGCACCGATGATTCCATGCCGACCCAGGCACCCAAGAGCGATCTGCCGTTTGGCTTCGGATCCGGGGTGATCGTCGATGCCAAGGGAATCATCCTGACCAATTACCACGTGGTCGAAGGGGCGGATTCCGTCGAGATCTCGCTCCCCGACGGCCGACGTTTCACCAGCAAGGAATGGAGTGGCGATCGCAAGACCGACCTCGCCATCGTTCGCATTACCTCCGAGAGACCACTCCCGTTCCTCGAACTGGGCGACAGCGACGGCATGGAAGTGGGCGACCGCGTCCTGGCCATCGGGGCCCCGTTCGGCCTGACCGGCAGCGTGACGCACGGCATCATCAGCGCCAAGAGCCGTAACCTACGTCTGAATCAGTACGAGGATTTCTTGCAGACCGACGCGGCGATCAACCCTGGCAACAGTGGCGGGCCGCTGGTGAGTCTCGAGGGGAAAGTTATCGGCATCAATTCCGCCATCAAAAGCAAGAGCGGCGGCTTCCAGGGCGTCGGCCTCGCCATCAGCAGCAATTTGGCCCGGACGATCATGCAACAATTGCTCAAGAACGGCACCGTCAAGCGCGGCTATCTCGGCGTGCAGATCCGCGACATGGACGCCGAGCTGGCCGCCCGGTTCAACCTGAAAGAAGGTTCCGGCGTGATGATCACGAAGGTCTTCGACCAATCCCCCGCCTGGAAAGCCGGCTTGAAAGTCAGCGACGTGGTCTTCTCGATCGCCGGCAAACCGGTCCGCGACGGCATCGACCTGCAGAAAGTAGTAAGCACCCTGCCCTTGAATCAAGCGGTCGATGTCGCGTTGCAACGAGACGGGAAGCCGTTGGAATTAAAATTGACGATCGAAGTGCAACCGGAAGAGTTCGGGGTGAATCCGCCGAAGACAGTGCCGTGAGATGTTTGGATTGATCCCCGAGGCTCGCAAAGCCTCGCCTCGGGGCTTGTAAGAATATCTACTCAAGCCCCGAGGCGAGGCTTTGCGAGCCTCGG
>JAIOQJ010000336.1:5998-7474 GCA_021413475.1 Planctomycetota bacterium
CCCCGAGGCGAGGCTTTGCGAGCCTCGGGGATCGCCCACTCAACAACTTTCACTTCACCGGCTCACTCAACCGCCCCATGAACAACACGCTGCCATTCCGATTATCGCGGATGACAAACACGAACGGGTGATCGGCTCTGAACGTTGGTGGCGGAGGAAGATTCAGAGTAAGCGTCCCGAAAACCACCGCAGTAGCCGCGGCTGCTTCCGTTCCCTCTTCGTTTACCTCAACAAAGGCTTTGTGGAGCACAGCAGAAATGAACAGTTCTCTGCTCCCGTCCATGCCACTAAAGTCGGCTACTGGATAAATGAAAGCTGTTTTCATGCCCATCTCTTGCAATACCTTGGTCAGCGGCAGATCCAATTCAATCTTGAACTTCGGCAACGTGACATCAACTTCATTCCGCATGGGGACGAACTTGGTGAGTTCCGCGAATTTCGCGAAGGTCAAATTCTTTTCCAAGTCGCCGATGCCGTTCGCCTTTCGGGGAAGCAGAACCAGCATCGAAAGCTCTTTGCCCTTGTAGGGCATTTCCAGGATCTGCACTTCGTCGTTCTCAAAGTAACCGTACGAGCCCTTTCGATGCATCATGGGCACTTCGACACTCTTGTCGGCCGAGAGCAGAAACTTCTTATCAGCCGTCTCCTTCTTGTCGAACTTGGCCAACCAATCGCCTTTGAAGTAAATGGCGTTCGTCAGGACCAGCCGAGTCGTAGGCTTCAAGACGTCCTTGGGAATCAAATCCTTGATCTTCTCGCGTGTTTCTTTCTCAACCCAGTTGTTGATGATTTGTCGAGCGGCTTCGCTCGCCGCGAAGTTGACCTCGGTCAGCCCCGCCTTGTAGTTTTCCTTGGTTAGCGCAAGAAAGTCTTTCTTCCACGGATAGCCCGCCTGGCCCCAGAGGGCATTCGCCACGGAAAGTTGATAGCCACGCTTGTCCGGAGCGATCTCTTCGCCGTTCATTTCCTTTAGAAGAGCCGCGAACGCGGGGTGCAATTTCTCCTGGCCGAGAGTGAAGTGCATCACCTTCGCCATCTCGTCGGCGGTGGTTCCTCTTGCGCCCGCGTAGGTCATTGCCAACGCCGTCGACATGCTGGCCGGAGAAAAGAACAAATTGCCTTCCTTGGTTCGGACCTTGGCGTAGAGATCGAACGCGAAGGCGTTGTTGTCCGCGGCGACTTGGTTCTTCGGGGCCGGTTCGGCAGCGGTGGCGGTGCTGGCCACGAAAAGCCCGACGCTGAGGAGAAGAATGGTTTTCATGGAAGGGAGCCCTCAAGATGATGGGGGAGAGTCTGTGAGAGGTATCCTACACGTTCAGTTTTTTGAGGGAAGTGAGATTCGTTTCGAGGCAGATCCCCGAGGTTCGCAAAGCCTCACCTCGGGGCTTGGGTGAGAGTTTCCCCAAGCCCCGAGGCGCGGCTTTGCGAGCCTCGGGGATCGCGCCGCGCTTTCGCCATCGCTCCATCCACGATCCG